>JAZNOC010000001.1:0-9852 GCA_045580605.1 Clostridia bacterium
GAATCGAACCAGTGACACATGGATTTTCAGTCCATTGCTCTACCAACTGAGCTACAAAGGCATTTGGCGACCCGGATGAGGCTCGAACTCACGACCTCCAGCGTGACAGGCTGGCGTTCTAACCAACTGAACTACCGGGCCGTATAAGGCTTTGCCACAACAGACAACCCAATGCTAAAATCTGCTGACTTGATTAAGTATAATAGTTTTTACAAGGTTTGTCAAGAGTTTTTTTGAAAAAAACAAAATTTTTATAAACAAAATAAAATCCCCGAATGATAAAGCATCCGGGGATTGTAATTTACATCGGAAGACCTAACCACACTGAGATTGCGGCAATAATTGCAATCAGAATAACACAGACTGCAAGGTATATGTTTCGCACAAGCTTGTTTTCAAACTTTCTGTTAGCCTTAAGAACATAGAAAACCTGCGTCATAACAAATATAAGTGCTAAAGCAAGGAAGTTTAAATAATAGGCCTTTGCACTTCCGCGTGCAACACAATATAAAAGAATAGTTGTGCTTAAGAAGATTGACAAACAAATTCCGCAGTATACGAAAAACGAACGTTTTTCCTTATAAGCACTCCACGCGGCACAAATCATTGCACCCGAAAGAGAAACCCAGCGAATAATGTGTAAAAAAGCCCACGCGCCGTTTACGGTCAGAGAATTTTCTGACATCTTCTGGACAAATATAAGAAGAATTGCATATAAAATTGTAACAGAAGACAAGAGCACAACTCGGTTATCGAGCTGTTCTTTTTCTTGCTTGGAAAGTTTGTTTTTCATTTTACCCCTCCGCTGATTTGCTGTATGTCAATATCATTATTTTACAATGTCAGAGCGAAAAAGTCAATAAGTTTTCCAAAAATTATGGGCGGCAGGGAAAAAGCGTGTCCATGTCATTCATCGAGGGAAAATATATCATGACAGAAGCAAGGTGAAAATTATGGAAAAAATTTTGCGGACAAATACGGCAAAAATCGAATTATACCGAATAATATTCGAGAAATTTTAAAAATGACAGAAAAATAATTGGTATTTTTAAACAACTCTACAATTTTTTTGGCTTTTTGTATAATCTTATGTATTGGAGGGGTTTAAGATGGATAATATAGATTATGAGATATTAGCATGTTTAAAGGAAAATTCAAGAGATAACGCAACAAACATAGGTTCCAAGATAAATTTATCAACATCTGCCGTTATCGAGAGAATTAAAAAAATGGAAAACACGGGGCTTATTGAAAAATACACCGCTATCATTAACCAAAGCGCTTTGGGGCGTGATTTGGTGGCGTATATCTCTGTTCGCCTTGAGCATCCCAAGTATAACGAGGAGTTTATCGCAAAAATCAACAAGAATTCGTCCGTTTCGGAATGCCACTACATCGCAGGGGATTTTGATTTTCTTATAAAGGTTGTTACTAAAACGGGAAAATCACTCGAAGAGATGATTAACTTTGTAAAATCTGTTAACGGGGTATCTTTAACACGTACCTCGGTTGTACTTTCAACAAGCAAGTGAGAGGTTTGCTTGCTTCCAGATAAAGAAACAGACGTACACTAATATTTTGAAGGGAGAATCGCCGGTAAAATGGAATTCATCAGTAAAATAAATGCAGCTGTCAACAATGTGGTATGGGGACCGGGAATGATAGGATTGCTCGTAGGAGCGGGGCTGTTTTTATCCTTTATGACCGGATTTTTGCAGTTCAGAAAATTCGGGTATATGCTGAAGAACACCATTTTAGGTGTATTTTCCAAGCAACAACACCAAAAGGATGTGTCGGGCGTAAGTCCATTTCAGGCAGTGGCAACTGCTATGGCTGGAACAATCGGCACGGGAAGTATAGCAGGTCTTGCAACCGCCATTGTATCGGGTGGACCGGGTGCGGTTTTCTGGATGTGGATAAGTGCACTGCTGGGTATGGTAACAAAGTATGCCGAAATCGTTCTCTCGCTTAAATACAGAGAAAAGAATGATGTTGGTCAGTGGGTTGGCGGACCGATGTATTACATACAAAACGGATTAAATATGAAGTGGCTTGCATGTCTGTTCTCTTTTTTTGCAATGTTTGCATGCCTAGGAACGGGCAATGCAGCACAGTCAAATTCAATTGCTGTAGCTTTGGAAAGCACTGTGGGTATTAAGCCGCTTGTTACAGGTATTGTTTTAACTACCATTGCAATGTTTGTTATTTTGGGCGGAATGCGCAGAATTGCTACCGTTAACGAAAAGCTCGTTCCGGTTATGGCACTTTTTTATGTGCTTTCTTCTATTGTTGCATTAATTATTAATATCGACAAGATCCCTGCGGCTTTTGCTCTTATTTTCAGAGAAGCATTTAACTTTAAGGCAGCGGGTGGCGGCGTAGCTGGCTACGGCATTATGGTAGCAATGCAATATGGCTTTTCGCGAGGCGTTTTCTCGAACGAGGCAGGTCTTGGAAGTGCACCTATAGCACATGCAGCATCAAGTACAAAAGATCCTGTGCGTCAGGGACTTTGGGGTATGTTTGAGGTGTTCTTCACGACAATTGTTATATGCACGCTTTCGGCTCTTGTAATACTTACCTCGGGCTTGTGGAGCGAAGGCAAGTTTTTTGGCTCGGCACTCAGTATTGCGTCGTTTAACTCCATACTTCCGGGCATTGGTGGTATTGTTGTAACGCTGTCGACTATATTTTTTGCCCTGTCTACCATTTTGGGATGGGCATACTACGGCGATGTTAGTATAGGATATTTAACGAACAAATCGAAAGCTGCAGTTTTGGCATACCGCTTCTTTTATGTGACCATTGTGTTTGTAGGTGCAGTAGGAAGCCTTGACCTCATCTGGAGTATTTCGGAAACGATGAACGGACTTATGGCTGTTCCAAACCTAATAGGTATTGTTGCTCTTTCCAACGTGGTAAGGAAGGAAACGAAAAATTATATAAGCTAGTAAAAAATGGACTGTAAATACAGTCCATTTTTTGTGGGAATAAATCAGCTATAATAGCGTGAAATTATATTGTCATAGACCTTGTCTGTGAGGGAAAAATCCATTGCAGTAATATAAAAAGCTTCCAATTCATCGTGCAGTTTTTTTGCTTTTTCAATAGCTTTGCTCGCATCGTTAAGGAGATGGGCGGCGTCGCTTAAACGTTTTTCAAGGTCTGTTTTATCCTCAAAGTCGTCGTATGCCTTGTTAATAAGCGCAGTTGCATTTTTTTGAACAGGGTGCATAAGATTTGATGTTACAAATGCAACTCTCTCGCTCGGGATAATTATGTGCTCTGTTTTCTCTGGGTTAATTGAGCATGGACAGCTTATAATATCAACGCCCCTTCCGAGAGCCGCCTCGCGAATGGTTTTCATAAGGTAATCACTTGCACTGCCCCATGGGTCTTCGATGCAGTAAATTTTGTCGGCACAGGATTTTAAGGTGTCATTGAAAAAGCGTACCTCGCCTACGGATACTGCGCTCAAAAGGCGTGTTTGCTCGATGCCGTCAAAGCCCATCGGCAGCATTGCAGTAAATTTGGCGGCAAGCGTATAAAGATCCGTCTTTTTGATATAAGGCGCTGAAACGCGACGGTTTTCATCAAGAAGTGCAGCGGCGGCTTTTATATAAGCCGTAGCACTGCTGTGGCACTGCGAAATTTTTTTGTTCAGGCATATTATATCGAGTCTGTTATTTTTCAGGTCCTGAGTTTTCCAGTTGTCGCCTAAGTTAATAATATGTGCCGCAGCACCGGGATAGTGCGGGTCCTCGATGTGAGGCGAAGTTCCGTCCACCATTGCAAAATCTGCAGTTTTGTCGATAAAGGCATCGAGTGAACTTGGATCAGACGCACATGGAATATATTCAAGCTCGTGCCCTTTTTGTTCAGCAAAAAGAGCTACACGCTTCATAAGAGAAGATTTGCCGCTTCCCGGCCCTCCTTTTAAAATGATAAGCTCCAGAGATGTGCTTTGCTCCTGTAATTCTTTGAAATATGAAACAAATCCGTGCTTGGAATTAGCACCGAGAAAAAACTTAATATTGTTTTTCATAAAAATACCCCCTTTAAATACAGTATATTTAAAGAGGGTAAAAAAATACCTTTAAATTCCGTCTACCATTTGACGAGTGAAATCAGGACTGAAAGAGTAGAAATCACGCCCCGAATGTGTATTTACAAACCATATGACTTTTCCACCCGATTCCACGGGCTGACAGCTATCGCTGAGCTTTGCGTTCGGAAGAGTTTTCACACCACCGATTTGATTGCCGTTTGCGTCAACTATTGTATAGCAAACTTCCGAGGCATAATGTGAGCTTTGACTCTGGCTGTTTGCAAAGACGCTCCACAAAACCACGTAATTCTCGTCGGAGAGAGGGACAAGCTTTGGCACGCCTGCGGTGTAACCGCTTCCGCTGTATTTTGCAAGGCAGGTGAGCTTTGTTTCCCACGTATCTTTTTTAGCCCAAAGGATAAGAACATCCCTGTTTTCATACTCAGCGCCCTGAATTGATGTATTTGTGTAGCCTGTAACGGTTGTCGGATCAATTGCGCTTATTGCCGCAAGATAGCCCGCAGGGGTTACTTCAAAACCGCCTGTCATAACGCCTGTACAATTTGCCCCCGAATTTCCGCCAATGGGGTAGATATTTTGCTCGCCGAAAACATTGCCAGAAAAGTCAATCGCACGCAAGATAAGACCTCGGCTTGGTGCGGCATCTGAAAGGTCAAGCGTCATAAATCTGTCGCTTTGTTCTTTAACAAGTCCATTCAGTGCATGGCTTGTATGGTTCGGCTGAAACTGACCTAAAAGGTTGCACTGTTTCCATCCGTTTTTATCTATAATAACGGAAAGCTGAGTTTGCGGTCTGCTTCCGCTTGAGTCGGCATACTGACTCCTTGAGGTATGGATCATAAGGTAGCGGTCATTTTCCGCAATACTGCAGTTTGATGCATCAAAAGGAACAGTTGTTTTGCAGTTGTTTATCGAAACCTCTCTGAGTTTTACAAAGTTTTTATCATAGATAACAAGCCTCAAAACCTCGCGCGAGTTGTCCTGAGAATTGTTTTCCTGCCCAAAAACGATGTAGTTATAATCGCTTCCGCTGTAAAAATCACCAAAGATGGGAAGCTCATAAGGCAGGGAGTTTGATGATATAAGATTAAACGAAGAATCGTACTTTTCAATATTTATAAAATCTGCCGCTTCAACCGTGTAAAAAGTGCCGTCGCTGTTTAGAGCCAGGCTCGATTTTTCGGGGCTGCCCCAGCGTGCAAGTGCATTGTCAAGAGTGGCCTCAAGCTGGGATGAGCCGAGCTGCCTTTGAGCCGATTTTTTAGTTACTGTCGGGGATTGGTAACCAGATTTAGTAACGTGCACGGTACGATTGTCCTCGTCCCATACATAGGTGCCGTAAAGCTTTGCAAAATCATCGGCATAAATACAGGTAAGCCCCCCGATGTTAAAGCTGTTTATGGGAGTACCTTCAAAGTTGGTAGTAATATCAGTATAAAGAACTTTACCTACGGGCGTGCCGACAGGAAGATCGGACTTGCTTGGAGGAACCGAGTAGCCTGAGGAAACTCCGCTGCCCCTTGAAATTGTGAGCACACGGGTAGCTTCGTCAAACACCACGTCAAGCCCGAAATCTTTAAGACGCTCGGCAATAATTGCAGTACGCCCCGCAATATTGTACGAAACTGTTGGCATATAGTCCACATAAGCTACAATATCGGTGCTGAGTATCGTCCCGATAGCATCGCCTATATTATAAGCCATTGCATTTGCACTGAGTAAAACCGATGCAAGCACAAAGCTGAGTGCTTTTTTCAGAGTTTTCATTTGTTTCACCTCGTCCCTACGATTATATAATATAACAGGAATAAAATCAACATTTAAATTTTGCCTTGGTTGTTTCTTGACTTACATAAAATAAAATGGTAAAATTGAGCAAGGAGGTTTTGTCTATGAGTTATGCAGATATCGTATTCAAACAAAATTGTGAAGATATATTAAAAAACGGTTATTCCGACGAATTGCTTGATGTTCGTCCCGTATGGGATGACGGGGCAAAAGCACACACTGTTAAAAGGTTTTGCATCATTAACAGGTATGACCTTTCAAAAGAATTCCCAATACTTACTCTCCGTAACACCAACATCCGCAACGCAGTTGACGAACTTTTGTGGATATGGCAGAAGAAAAGCAACAATGTAAAAGACCTTTCAAGCCACATCTGGGATGCTTGGGCGAACGAAGAAGGCTCAATAGGTAAAGCTTACGGCTATCAGCTAGGGATTAAGCACAAATACAAAGAGGGCGAGTTTGATCAGGTTGACAGAGTGCTCTTTGACCTTAAAAATAATCCTCAGAGCAGAAGGATTATGACCAATATATACAACCATCACGATCTTAGTGAGATGGCACTTTATCCTTGTGCATACAGTGTTACGTTCAATGTAAGCGGTAATACGCTAAACGCAATATTAAATCAACGTTCGCAGGATATGCTTACGGCAAATAACTGGAATGTTTGTCAGTACGCTGTGCTTGTTCATATGATGGCTCAGGTAAGCGGCCTTAAGGTGGGTGAGCTTGTGCATGTTATTGCTGATGCACATATCTACGACAGACATATTCCGATCGTTGAGGAAATCATAGCTAAAGAGCCTTTGGAGGCACCCGTGTTTAAGCTTGACGAATCGATTGACGATTTCTACAAGTTTACGGTTGACAGTGTTCAGCTCGAAAATTACAACTTCCACAAGCTGGGCATGAAAATTCCCGTTGCGGTTTAAGAGGATAATAATATGAATTTAAAAATGATAGTATGCGTTTCGGAGAATTACGCTATCGGTAACAAGGGTGAGCTTTTGTTTTCCCTCCCGCCCGATATGAAGCTTTTCCGCGAAACGACGCTTAATAAAACTGTTATAATGGGCAGGGCAACGCTTGACTCCTTCCCCGGCGGAAAGCCGCTTAAAAATCGCACAAATATTGTTCTTTCAAGAAACAAGGATTTTGAGCGCGAGGGCGTGCTAGTGTTTAACAGCATAGACAAGGTGCTCGATTATGTTAAGGAAAGCGACGACGAGGCATTTGTAATTGGCGGTGCCGATATATACAAAATGTTCGAGCCTTATTGTTGCGAGGCAATCGTTACAAAGGTGCAAAAAAAGGTTCAGGCTGACAAATTCTTTTTTAACATTGACGAAGCTCCCGGCTGGCACCAAATAAGCGAAAGTTCTGTTATGGAGCATGGGGAACTTAAGTTTACTTTTTGTAAATATTTAAGAGATTGACAAACAGCGAAAAATATATATAATATTAAAGGAATGATTAAAAAGTGTTTTGTCCAAAATGCGGGAGAATAAATCCCGATGAAAATGAGGTGTGTAAGGGCTGCGGTGCAGCACTGCATCCCGAGGATGAAGCGATAGTGCAAAAATCCAAAAATAGATTTGCAAAGAAACTTGTAATTACTCTTATTGTAATTGCATGTATTTGTGTGGCTGCTTTTGTAAGTTGCCAAATGCTAGGATGATTTAAAGTTTATGGGGCTAGGTGTCCCTCAGTTTAAGAAGGTGGTTACTTGAAAAAGATAAAGGGATTTTTTCATTTTTTAGGAAAAATGCTTAATACACATCCGATTATTTTCTGTGCTGTTCTCAGTGTGCTTGAGACCTTTGCAATTGAAAGTCTCAGCAGGCACAGCGTTGTAGAATGCCTAAAATACATTGTGCAAAGCCCAGTGGTTTTCTTTTATAATTGCTTGATAATAATGTTTACTCTGACGTTTTGCTTGCTTTTCAGGCGCAGGGTTTTCGGAATTGTACTATTTTCAGCACCATGGCTTTTGTGCGGAATTATAAACAGTGTTGTTCTGACATACCGTGTTACGCCGCTTGGCGCTATAGACTTTCAAATTGTAAAGCTTAGTCTTATTTTGGTTTATCTTACCAAGTTTCAGAGAATTATGGTGTATGTAGCGGCAGCAGCACTCATTATTGCTGTAGTTGCCCTGTGGATAATAGGGCCGAAGATAAGCGGCAAAGTTAATTACGGTAAAAATGTGGCTTCAATCATCGGTATGCTGATTAGTGTGGTAATTGCAACAAACCTTGCACTTTCCTTTAATGCAGTCAGTGATAAGTTCGGTGATATCGCAGGAGCGTATAGAGACTATGGGTTTGCATACTGCTTTTCAAGCGGAATGCTTGATACAGGCATAGACAAACCAAGCAACTACAGCGAAGAAACAACTCAAGAGCTTATACAATTACTTCCTCAGACAAATGATGTAAGTTTAGCCGAAAAGCCCGACATCATTCTTATACAGCTTGAGTCTTTTATTGACCCAAAGATTATAAAAGACCTTACGTTCTCGGATGATCCTGCACCTATTCATACTTATCTGAGGGAGAATTTTACGCATGGAACACTTCAGGTTCCCTCGCTTGGCGGCGGTACTGCTAATACGGAATTTGAGGTGCTTACGGGAATAAGCCTTGACTATTTCGGCGCAGGCGAGTATCCTTATAAAACCGTTATGCTCAAGAAAACTGTGGAATCTATGCCGTTTAACCTTAAAGAGATTGGCTATAGTGCTCATGCAATTCACAATCACACAGGTAACTTCTATGACCGTGATAAGGTTTATCCAAATATGGGGTTTGACTCTTTCCAGTCAAAAGAATATATGTACGGCTACGAAACAACACCGTATGGCTGGTGCAAGGACAAAGCTCTTACAGGCGAAATTATGGATGCACTTAGCTTTGTCGACGAGGAAAAGGGCATCACAGAGGATACACCCCATTTTGTATGGACAGTTTCTGTTCAGGGGCATGGAGCATATCCCACTGAGCCGATTGCAGGGACAGACAATGTTATAAAGATTGAGAGCGACAAATACAGCGAAGAGGAGCTTTGTGCACTTCAGTATTATATAAATCAGATATGGGAAGAGGATATGTTCCTCGGAAGCCTGATTTCAGCAGTGGAAAGCAGGGGTAAGCCCACTCTTATCGTTGCTTATGGCGATCATCAGGCAAGTCTTGGGCTTGAAGCCGAGAATCTTTCGACGGGCGACCTCTATGGCACCGAATATGTTACGTGGAACAACTTCGGACTTGAAAAAGAAGATGGAAAAACGCTATACTCCTATGAACTTTCAAGCCAGATAATGAATATGCTCGGCTATAACAACGGATATTTAAACAAGCTCCATCAGCAAAAGCTAAACTTCGGTGCTGATATGAGCAACGAAGAGTATCAACGCAATATAGAGTATCTTGCTTACGATATGCTCTATGGTAAAAATTATGTGTTTGGCGGGGAAAAACCATATGTAAAAACACAAATGCAGATGGGAACAACCCCAATAGGAATTGAGACAATAAAGTTTATGGGTGATTCGCTGTATGTTCAAGGTGCAGGCTTTACGGACAAGAGTAAAATCTTCATAAACGGAGTTAAGTGTAATTCAACTGTTATGCTGAGCCGATTCAGCCTGATGACATCAGGAATAAAGGTTAAAGACGGAGATGTTGTTACGGTCGGCCAGGCATCGAGTAAGCGTGAGGTGCTTAGCTATTCTAATCCGATAACATATGATTCAAGCACTCACTTTATAGAAGATGATTCAGAAGATCCAAACGCTGAGGCGGCAAGTTAAACGAAAAGAGAATATGTGGTTTGGCCACCACCAGATAAGAAAGTGTTGGTTTTGAAGCCATCTTTTTAATTTATACTGCATCAAAAAAGTCCGAAATACGAAAGTATCTCCGGACTTTTTGTTCTTTGTCTAAATATAAAAATCTGATATTCAAAACTGCATTGCATCCTAAAATTGAAAT
>JAZNOC010000002.1:0-3349 GCA_045580605.1 Clostridia bacterium
CTTTTTTCAGAGCCTGTGTTTTCGTAATAATTGTTGATTGCAGCTCTTATTGCCTCTTCAGCAAGAACACTGCAGTGAATTTTAACTGCGGGAAGTCCTTCAAGAGCTTCGACAACGGCTTTGTTTGTTACGCCAAGAGCCTCGTCAATGGTTTTGCCCTTAACAAGCTCGGTTGCCATTGAGCTTGTTGCAACTGCGGCACCGCATCCAAAGGTTTTGAATTTAACGTCTGTAATAACGTCGTTTTCAATTTTCATATACATTTTCATTATATCTCCGCATTTTGCGTTGCCGACAACACCAACTGCATTGGCATCCTCAATCTCGCCAACGTTACGCGGATTTGTAAAATGGTCCATAACCTTTTCACTATACATTACTTATCTTTCCTTTCTTCAACGCCCTCATAAAGCGGCGACATATCACGAAGTCTCTGTACTATCGGGGGAAGCGCTTCAAGAAATGCGTCAACCTCTTCTTCTGTACTGAATTCTGACAGGCTTACACGCATTGAGCCATGTGCGATCTCGTGTTCAAGACCGATTGCCAAAAGCACGTGCGACGGGTCAAGCGAGCCTGATGTGCAGGCACTTCCGCTTGATACCACAAAGCCCTTAAGGTCAAGGCTCAAAAGAAGACTCTCGCCCTCGATATACCTGAAGCAAAAGCTTGTGTTGTTGGGAAGCCTGTCCGTTGGATGACCGTTAAGACGTGTATATGGAATTTTATCGAGCACTTCACGTATAATCTTATCTCGAAGATGCGTGATGTGCTTTGTTTTTTTGTCCATATTCTCAGTTGCCTCGGAAAGTGCTGCTGCCATACCTACAATACCTGCAACATTTTCAGTTGTAGCACGTCTGCCAAGCTCCTGAGCACCGCCGTGGATGAGATTTTCTATCTTAACACCCTTGCGGATATAAAGAGCACCTACACCCTTGGGGCCATGGAATTTATGTGATGACATTGAGAGCAAATCAATGTTCATATCCTTAACATCTATCGGCACTGCACCTGTTGCCTGAACGGCATCAGTATGGAAAATTACGTCTTTTTTGCGGCAAACTGCACCGATTTCCTTGATTGGGTTGATTGTGCCGATTTCGTTATTGGCAAACATAACCGTTACAAGAATTGTTTTATCGGTGATTGCCTTTTCAACATCCTCTGCACTGACTCTTCCGTATTCGTCAACAGGAAGATATGTTACGCTAAAGCCCTGCTTTTCTAAAAATTCGCAGGTATGCAAAACTGCGTGGTGTTCAACCGTTGTTGTTATGATGTGGTTGCCCTTGTCCTTATTTTTAAGAGCCACACCCTTGATTGCCCAGTTGTCCGCTTCACTACCGCCCGATGTAAAGAAAATCTCCTTTACATCTGCACCGATTGCCGAAGCTACAAGCTCCCTTGCCTCTGAAAGACCCTTGCGGGCATTCTGCCCGGGCGTTGTATATGTTGAAGATGCGTTGCCGAAATTTTCCTGAAAATAAGGTAGCATCTTATTTAAAACACTGCTTTTCACCTGAGTGGTTGCAGCATTGTCGAAATATATCATCAGGATTTCCTCCTTTTGCTAAAAACTGCCACATAACATTATACCACTATGTAACCGTGTGTTCAACCCTTTTTTCACACGGTTTTCATTTTTTTACCCATGGAGAGCCTTATTTATGCCCTCGGCAATTATCTCCGATGCCTGCTTTGCCAAAACGTCAACATTGTTGGGCGTTACTATCATATTTTTTTCTGAGAAAGCCTCGTTTAAAAACTCACCGCGGTTGATGTCTTCGCCACTATTTTGAAGCTTGTTCATAATTGACGAATATACATCATCGGCTACTGTCAGCGCATCAACCACCATAGGAACACCGATTGCAATTACGGGAACACCCATACTTTTTTCGGACAGCTCTTTTCGGTTATTCCCAACTCCGCTTCCGGGATTTATCCCCGTGTCTGATATCTGCACCGTTGTCCCGAGCCTGCTGAGTTTTCTTGATGCCAAAGCATCAACAGCAATTATGATATCGGGATTAACGTGATTTTTAATGCCCTCTACGATTTCCCCCGTTTCGATGCCTGTAAGCCCTAGCACACCGGGAGCAATTGCGCTTACACTGCGAAAATCAAACTCAAAGTCTATATCCTTAACCTCAGTAAGATGCCTTGTTACAAAAAGCTTACCAACTGCCTCAGGTCCAATGGAATCGGGCGTTATATAGCGGTTTCCAAGCCCTACTACAAGCACAGAAGTGTCTTCATTAAGATTCATCAGTTTTTGAAGTTCCTCGCTTACCGCCTCTGCACCGCGCTTGCAAAGCTCTTCGTCTTCGTCGAGCATTCCCTCGATTTCGATTGTAACATAGTTTCCTTTAGGCTTACCTATTCTCCGTGCACCTTCGTCAGTAGTTATTTTAACGTGGGTAACCTTTATGCCGTCAGTGTCTTTTTCAGTGCTCTCCACACCTGAAATTTCCTCGCCGAACATTTCACGGCATTCAATCGCCAAATCTGTCCGTATCATCGTGCACCTCCGTTTCTTCATCATCAATAATTCTATCAAAGTCTTCAAGCGACCTGTGAAGAACTAAAAGCTCGTGCGGGTCCTCAAATGTGTATCCCGCTATATTACTTTCACCAATAGGTCTGTTTTGTTTTTTCATATAAATCCCTCCTGGTGATAGTATCTCAGTTTTAAAAAATAATATTAAAAAAGAAGCGTGCCGCTTCACCCACTTCGCGTCCCAACTGAATTTAGAATTAAGAATTTCTACTCGCGATAAAACACGCAATTTCCTATATATAAAAAAAGCAACCACGTCGGGTTGCTTTTTTATATTATTTAACACTGTATAGTAACTCACTGTACACAGGATACGGCCAACACTTGCGGTCAGTTATTGTTTCAAGCTCGTCGGCAGTTTTCCTGAGTTTATTCATATCAGCAAAAACAGTGTCGCGGAAAAAACGTGCCTTTCTCTCTGCATTTTCAAGATACTTTTCGGCATTCTGAATATCCTTTTCAAGCGCTTGTGTCTGCTTATGCATAAGGTCAAGAAGTTCTGATGCTTTTGTAATTATGTTTTCTTCATACTTACAGCTTACATTTTTGAGGGCTGATTTTCTTGCAACTACGCTTTCGCTGATGTTCCTTATAAATTTTGATACGGCAGGCATAATGTCCTTATTTGACATATCAATCATTGTGAGAGCCTCAATATTAATCATCTTGGCATAATTTTCAAACATAATTTCAAGCCTTGAACGAAGCTCTACCTCAGAATAAATTTTATGTGTTTTAAATAGTTCAATATTCTTTTCAGCTACAAGATAAGGTAAGCAGTCGGGT
>JAZNOC010000003.1:0-4272 GCA_045580605.1 Clostridia bacterium
ACCAAGTTTGCCAACTCATTGACAGCGGCCTCTTCATCTGAGCCTTCTGCAAGTATTGTAATAAGTGTTCCGCGAGTAACTCCTAAAGAAAGTACGCCAAGCAGGCTTTTCGCATTAACCTTGCGTTCTTCTTTGGAAATCCAGACACTTGAAGAAAATTCATTAGCTTTTTGAATGAAGAATGTTGCCGGCCGTGCGTGTAAACCAACTTGATTTTGCACAACAATCTCTTTTGAATACATAATACGTGAACTCCTTAGCAAAATTACTATTTATAATAGTATACAGCTTTTTTTTTCATTAGTCAACAAAATTTTTACTGTTTTTTGTTAAAATAAGCCTCCGGAACAGTACCCACAATAAGAGTCTGGGAAAGAGGCATTGTACTTTCCACCTTAACAGTACTGTAGGCAAGAGGGAGAACTATCGCCATTTCAATATTAACGCTTAGGTTAACAGTGTGAAGTGTCTGGTTTATACCTGCCTCCTCAAAGGTGTGATAGATGTCAGCATTGGCAACCGAAATGGGCGAAAATCGCACACTGACCTGAGGCCCGATTCCTGCAAGCAGGTCTATGCCTATAAGGCTTGATACATATAATTTGTTCTTAATCAATGAGATTTCATCGAGCTTATCGCCAATGGCAATGCCGAGGTCGTTTGCGAACCTGTTTATTTTTGTAGTGTTTGAAGAAACGGAGGTTATTCGGCCCTGTTCATCCCGATTTATAAAAACAAGTTCGTCGTATGCAAAAAGCTCCTCCAGCATAACCTTTTTAACTTCGTCATCGACAGCCTGCGAAACCACATTTTTAGCATAGCTTTGTGTTATGGTAACAATTCTCGGACGCAGCGTAGTTGTAAATATATATGCAAAAAGCGTTGTCAGTATGCCTGTGAAAATCAAGACAAGGCTGATAACGACTTTCATTTTACGCTTTTTTACTATTCTCATAAAAAAACCTCTTCCTTATATTATATGATAAGGAAAGAGGTTTAGTTCATTTTTTTATATTTGTAACGTAAAGCGTATCTTTTCTTACAAAAAAGCTTACTTCACAGTTTGCGTATGAAAAGGTGTATTCTCTTTCATCGGTGTGATACGATGGCCTTGGGTCATTTTCAAGTATTTTTGTAAGAATACTGATTTTTTCGTCGGGAAGAATTTTTTTTATTTCTTCCGTATATATAACGGTAAGCTTTTTTTCGGGAATTGCCTCAGTAAAACCGCAGACTGCATTGATGTGGCAATCAGAGTATGTAAGATAGGGTTTGATGTCAAAAATGGGGGTGGTATTCATAAGGTCAGCCCCGCAAACACGAAGTACAGTTCCATACTCCTTTGTTTTTTCCACGCTCTTAAGCTCAACACACGAAATTCCCAGCGGGTTAGGGCGAAATGGGGAACGCGTTGCAAAAACACCCACACGCTTGTTGCCGCCAAGCCTTGGCGGTCTTACTGTGGGTTTGTATCCGTTTTCGTTTTCGGAAAACTGCCATATAAGCCACAGGTGTGAAAAATCTTCAATTCCGCGAAGCGCTTCAGGAGTGCGGAATTCTTCCTCAAAGACTATTAAAGACTCTGCCTCAGAAATAATCCCGCTTTGACGTGGAATGCCAAACTTTTCAGTAAAGTCGTTGTGAATTTTAGCTATCGGCTTTATTGTCAGCATAGCTTTTCTGCCCAGTACACAGCGTTGTCAACCCATTTTGCAATGCTTGCGTCAACCCACTTTTCATTTTCGCATTCAGTGATTTTATTACCTAATGCAACACCGTGAGGTCCCTCAGGATATATATGAAGCTCAAAAGGAACTTTGTTTTTTGCATAAGCATCGGCAAGGCAAATTGAGTTTCGTACATTTACTACCTGATCTGTTCCCGTGTGCATAATAAACGCAGGGCATGAGTTTTCATTTACGTGCTTTTCAATACTGCATTTTAAAAGGTCTGCCTCGCTCGGCGTCTCAGTACCCAAAAGATTGTAAAAGGAACCGATATGTGAAAAGTCCTCCACACCCGTTACAACGGGGTAGATAAGCATTACACCCTTGGGTTTGTTGTAGCCAAGCGGCATATCAATTTCCTTATATATATCTTCGTTGTCCCAGAGTATGCCCAAGCTTCCCGCAAGATGACCGCCTGCAGAAAATCCTGCTGCAAATACGTTTTCGGGGTCGATATCGTATTCTTCGGCATTATCTTTTATATGCTTTATTGCCTTGGAGGCTTCAATTAGCTGTTTGGGAAAGACAGCTTCACTGCTTCCACGGACAGAGTAGGTGAGAATAAAGGCATTAAACCCGTGCGGAATAAAAGCCTGAGCAATTGCCTCGCCCTCACGAAGTTTGTCAAGCCCATAGTATGCTCCGCCTGGAATAATCAAAAGAGCTTTTCTTGTAAGACCTTTGAATTTCTCGGAAATATACGCATCGAGGTAGACGCTCTCATTACGCTCATCAAGTGGAATTCTCTTTATTATCATAAAAACACTTCCTTATTATATGTACACGTATTTTCTTGTTTAGTATAGCACACCAATTCTCATATTTCCATAATTTTTTTTACTTTTCATACTTTTTTTATAATAATAGGAAAAAATTAAAAAAATTGTTGACATGGCAGAATAATTATGTTATATTATTCTTACCTTGCCGAGCAGGCTTTTTTTTGCGTGCGGAAAAGGCAGGCAAATTTTTCTCAGGAGGCTTAATTATGAGAGTAAAAATAACATTGTCATGCACAGAGTGCAAGCAGCGTAATTACAATACTATGAAGAATAAGAAGAATGACCCTGACAGACTCGAGATGAACAAGTATTGTCCTTTCTGCCGCAAGCATACCTTGCATAAAGAATCTAAATAATAGAGGGTGGAATAAATGGGAGAAACTGTTAAAAAAGAAGGTATCATAGCTCGTATGGGTAAGTCTATGAAGGCTACCAAGTCAGAGTTTAAAAAGGTTATCTGGCCTACAAAGAAACAGCTTCTGAACAACACAGCAGTTGTAGTTGCTGCACTGGTAGTAATCGGACTCATCATATTTGCGTTTGATTCACTCTTTATGTCGCTCAGCAAACTTATTCTCGGTTAATTTTAGTTTAAAGAGGAAGGGAGCTGGCCTTAAATATTATGAGTGCTGATTTTAAATGGTATGTCGCTCATACATATTCGGGGTATGAAAACAAGGTTAAGGACAGTATTATGAAAACTGTAGAGAATCGCGGTCTCGGCGAGCTTATCGGCGAGGTGTGTATTCCTATGGAAGAATCTGTTGAAACAAATGAAAACGGCGTTAAGAAGGTCGTTTCCAGAAAGATTTATCCCGGATACGTATTCGTTAAAATGAAAATGACTGACGAGAGCTGGTACGTTGTCCGCAATACCCGCGGTTGTACAGGCTTTGTCGGACCAGGAAGTAAGCCGGTTCCGCTTTCAGAGGCGGAGGTTGAGCGTCTTGGAGTTGAGGTAACAAAGGTAGACGTCGGCGTTGAGGTCGGCGATACTGTTCGTATTACCGACGGCTCCATGGAAGGCTTTATCGGTGAAGTTCTGGAAATTAATTATGAAAAACGCAAAGTAAGCGTTATGGTAACAATGTTCGGCGGAAGAGAAATGCAGGTAGAGTTTGAATTCTACCAGATTGAACCGCTCGAATAAAAAGGTTAATAAGTCCGTTTGGCTTATTATAGATGGGAGGGCTATAAAAGTAGCCCGCTAATTACCACATTTTTCTCTAAGGAGGTGCAAACCAATGGCTCAGAAAGTTACAGGTTATATCAAATTGCAAATTCCCGCAGGTAAGGCTACTCCGGCACCGCCGGTTGGTCCCGCTCTCGGTCAGCACGGTGTAAACATTGTGCAGTTCACAAAGGAATTCAACGAGAGAACAGCTAAAGACGCAGGTTTAATTATCCCTGTTGTTATCACTGTCTATGCGGACAGATCATTCAGCTTTATCACAAAAACTCCGCCTGCTGCAGTGCTTATTAAAAAGGCATGCAAAATTGAAAGCGGAAGCGGCGTGCCCAACAAAACAAAGGTAGCACAGCTTAAGAAGGCAGACCTTCAGCAGATTGCTGAAACAAAGATGCCCGACCTTAATGCCGCAAGTCTTGAGGCTGCTATGAGCATGATTGCTGGTACAGCAAGAAGCATGGGCGTAACAGTCGAGGAATAATTAAAAACGTGGGAGGGTTTAATCCCGTCAACCACAAGGAGGTAACAGTATGAAACATGGTAAGAAATATGTTGCCGGTGCTTCTCTTATCGA
>JAZNOC010000004.1:0-2252 GCA_045580605.1 Clostridia bacterium
GATCCGACTTGTTGCTCTCGCCGTGGGCAGAGAAGGTTGGCAAGCGCGAGTTGCAGGTCTATCTCGGCATTTGGGCGTTTACAACCATTATCCCACTGTTGCGCGATTTTGTTGGAGGCGGTTTTGAGGGATTGAATGTGATTTATGGTGTGTCGGGACTTCCGCGCCCTGCACTTACTCCGTTGTGGGGCGAGGCGAGTTGGAATACCTACGGCACATTCTACTATATTAGTGGATTTGTAGGTTATCTTTTGCTCGGCTTGTACTTCCGCCGTTTTGTGGGCGAGTTATCGTGGAGAAAGACATTGGCTATCGCTATTCCTTGCTACTTGGCAGGCTTTGTGATTGTCTTTGCTGGTTTCTTGCGCCGAGTTTTTGAGATGTCGCAGGGAGCATTCCCCATTGAAGGTCTGGTCGAGAAGGCTGTATGGTGGGAGACTACTTGGTGCAACGATACTGTGGGTGTAGCGTTTATGACCGTAGCGTGGATAACTCTGTTTAAGAAGATAAAGTGCGATGGAAAATTCTATCAAAAGATTCTTTTGCCGGTGTCGAGGGCGAGCTATGGTATCTATCTGATGCACCTTTTGCTGTTAGTGCCAATCAGCGGCGCAATTCGTGAGTGGCTTGGTGTAGGGCTTAATGGTCGCCTTGGCGTGTGGACATCTTCGGTGGAGATTATCTTGTCTGCGGTAGCGGGATTTGTTGTAACAGCGACTGTGGCTGTTTTGTTGCAGAAGATTCCGAAGTTGGGCAAATTTATTATGGGATAGAGGATATTC
Source organism: Clostridia bacterium (assembly GCA_045580605.1). Classification (GTDB taxonomy): domain Bacteria; phylum Bacillota; class Clostridia; order UMGS1883; family UMGS1883; genus UMGS1883. The sequence goes on from JAZNOC010000004.1 coordinate 783, forward strand.
CGATAAAAAGCGAAAAAGTTTCAAAAATATTTTGCAGAAACGGAAATTTCGCTTATCTTTGCACTCGCTTAAACGCAATGGCGGGATAGCTCAGCTGGTTAGAGCGCATGATTCATAATCATGAGGTCGAGAGTTCAAGTCTCTCTCCCGCTACAAAAAAATGGTTGGGCCTGTCTAACAAGTTTTTTGTTAGGCAGGTTTTTGTTGTGTTTGTTTTTTTTGGGGGAGGTGGTTTTTTTGAGTATTTTCAGGTTGTAAATTTTGCTAATTGAGAAATAATAACTACATTTGATATAGAAATATGCGATAGCTGATGGCTATTGCTGGTATGTTCACCAACTGATTGTCGGCTTACAAAGGTTCAAAATAAAGGATAACGACAGACAAGCAGTCAGGGATGTGCAGATATGCGCGATTCCTGAATGTCTGCAAGATGTCGTTGCGACTTGAACCTCGTGTAAGCCATCTTCAACAATTAGGTTTCGCGCATTATTTTGAAAACTATAACTTTTCAAAAATAATGCAAAAAATGAAGAAACCAGACACTCACGCAGATTTAATCCGTACGGAGATTTCAATCCTATCCCTATTCGACACAGAAACCCACGAGGAGCGAGTTCTCTCGGCTCGGTGTGTTAGTCGCAACAATATCAGTCATCGCAAGAGTCTGTTCGAGAAACGAATGACAGAGTTTCTCGAGCAGAACTACACCATAGCATATATGGCATATCTTTGTAATATGAGTGTTACAGCCTTTAAGAAGAGATTTGCCGAATACTATGAATTGCCACCTCACAGATGGTTTGTCAAGCAACATCTTCACCGAGCCGCTGAACTGCTTTTATCGGAGGATTTATTGATTAAGGAGGTTTGTCACAGATGTCATTTTGGGAACCAATCACAATTTACAAATCGTTTTAAGCGCGAATATGGAGTGACGCCGAAACAGTATCAGGAGAGATACAAAGCTCAACCGATTAACCGTTAAAAAAAGTAGGTTTCTCACTGAGAATCAGCAAGAAACCCTTTGATTTGTCATAAAAAAGTTGTATATTTGAAGTGCTAACAAACAAAGACACAAAGTCTTTTTTATGACATGGCAAAGATAGCATTTAAGAGTGACAATCAAAAAGAAATTATAGAAGTTATTTGAATTTGTTTGCGAAATTATTTTACAACTATTTTGTGGCTATTTTTTCTTCTAATTTGAGGCATATAGCGGTGATTATATAACGAGGATTAGAAGAAAAAATAGTCGTAAAGAGCGTAAAAGAATGAGATAAATAAATTCCAAATAACTTCTAATCTTTTTCCGCCATCATTGGAGGAAAAGATACCCGCAACCCACTCTGTACGAGTGGTCGATGCAGTTATAGTATCGCTTAATGTAGATACGATACTGAGTAGTTATAGTGGGGGGGGCAATAATTGTTTTCATCCACGCCACATGTTAAAGATATTGATTTATGC
>JAZNOC010000005.1:0-7483 GCA_045580605.1 Clostridia bacterium
GTAAAGAGGCTCGTATTCCTTGTATTCAAGCTCCTTACCCTGATATTTTTCAATAATTTTATAAGCGGGTTTATCCTCTGTTGCAAGACCGCCCAAAACCTTATCAAGAAGCTCCTCCGCCATATAATAGGTATAGCCGTCGTTTGCCTCAACCTTACAGTAAATGTCGTTGGGGTTTACACAAAGAGCAGTATTTGACGGAAGGGTCCACGGAGTTGTTGTCCACGCAAGCATATAAGCATCTTCATCTACAAGCTTAAAGCGGACAACTGCAGAGCGTTCCTTTACAGACTTATACCCCTGCGCAACCTCATGAGAAGAAAGCGGAGTTCCGCATCTGGGGCAATAGGGAACAATTTTAAAGCCTTTGTACAAAAGTCCCTTTTCCCATATCTGCTTTAATGCCCACCATTCAGACTCGATGAAGTTATTGTCATAAGTAACATACGGGTCATCCATATCAGCCCAGAAACCAACTGTCTGCGAGAAGTCTTCCCACATACCCTTGTATTTCCAAACGCTTTCCTTACATTTTGTGATGAAAGGTTCAAGACCGTACTGTTCAATCTGCTCCTTGCCGTCAAGACCGAGAAGCTTTTCAACCTCAAGCTCTACGGGAAGACCGTGTGTGTCCCAGCCTGCCTTACGAAGCACCTTATAGCCCTTCATAGTGCGATATCTCGGAATCATATCCTTGATAACACGCGTAAGAACGTGGCCGATGTGCGGCTTACCATTTGCAGTCGGCGGGCCGTCGTAGAAGGTATAGCTTTCGCAACCCTCACGGTTTTCAATACTTTTCTCAAAAATTCTGTTCTCACGCCAGAACTTGCCAATTTTTTTCTCGCGACTGACAAAATCCATACTTGAGTCAACCTTGTTATACATATATATCCCCCTTACATAAGCAGCGTGGCGCTGCCTCCTGCGCCTTAATTTTACGCAATTTATTATACGAAATTAAAAACTTCGCCCTACTAATAGGACGAAGTTTTATCGCACCACCTGATTAGCATACCATCATATGCGTTTCCTTAACGTTGAAACCCTACGTCAGCGCTTAATTGCCTTGCTTTCAGCACTGCAGCTCAAAAGTGATATTCATAAGATACTACTTGATATCGGGCTTGCACCCTCCCCGACTCGCTTGACCATAGTCAATCGTTCATATCAAACTACTGTCTTCGTCATAGCCTTTATATTTACATACCGATATTATATATCCTAAATTGGCAGTTGTCAACTGTTTTAGTTAAATTGGCACTTTATATGTGTTTTGCCCCCATCTGCTGATGTAACAGTTTTTGTGTAGATGTTCTTTTTAACCTTCACCATATCCTTTTCGGGCTTGAAGCCGTCGGGAACGTAAAGGGTAATTGTATAAGGTACATTTGAGATAAGCTCAGCACTTATGCTGAGAGTATTATCGCCGTAATATACATCCTCAATTTCAAGGGCACCCTGACTTATATGGCGTGATGTGCTTACAATCTGCGGGATATCCGTAAGCTTTCTTACAGCAAAGATTTTACTTTCTGCTGCCTTAAGCTTAACATCAAAGCTATCCTCGCAGATGCCGACGAAAGTATTGTCGGTGTAGTTAAACACAAGGTACTTACCATCGTCGAGGTCAAGGTCTTTTGAAAGGTCTACCGTACACTGTGCTTTGCTTTCTTCTGTGTTAAACACGTTTACGACGTTGTAGTTTTCCCATTCTCTTTCGATTGCAAGATTTATCTTGAGAACGCCGCCGGGTCTTTTCATTGTGCAGGCATTTTTTGTGTGAACATCAAGCACGGGGATGCACTGCTTTATAAGCTCTATCCTTTTATCGTCAAGAACTTCAAATTCATCTCCGATTGTTATGGGAAGACCAAGCATTGAAACAAAGTATATTCTCGATGCCGCCTGAATTTCGTTATTAAACTCCTCACGCATAACAACATTGTCGCAGTCAAGATGCACTGCATTGTTATGAAGCGGATAGAACCTGAGAATTCTGCCCACGCCTGTATTTAGGAACTCGTCCCACTTAAAGATGTCCTCCCCTGCACGCACTGCATCAAAAAGCTCTGCAGACCAAAGCACCATCGCATCTACATTGGTGCCTGAACACGAAAGCAAGTATCTCTTTTCGCCAAGCACCTCACGGGTTTTCTTAACCATTTTGGTGTATGCGTCTTTCGTTGTGATAGACGGGTCATACATTTTTTCGTGGAATCTGTCGTGAGCTGTCATCGAAGACGGAAGTGTGTCATACTTGATAATATCATATCCCCAGTTATCTGCACATTTAAGAGCATTTGGCAAAAGCTCGTCTATGTATTTTGGGTTTGTAAAGTCAAGGAAGTATCTTCCGCACCAGGTAGGGGTGTCGCACAGGATAATCTCGGGATTTTCTTTGAGGAAATCGGTCATCCTTGACTCAATCGTAAAGCCAATCCAAAGTGCAGGAGTAAGACCCATTTCCTTGATTTTATCGGAAACGTATTTAAGACCGTTCGGGTACTTTTCTTTGTCAGGTGTAAAGAAGTCAACATCGTCATCACGCTTGCCCGTAAAGTCCTTATGGCACCATTCCCAGTCAACCCAGACACAGTTTGCGCCGTATTCCTTAAGGTTTTCACTCATCCATTTTGCATTTTTGAGCACCTTTTCCTCACACGCATTGAATTTTACTGAATACCATGTCATCCAGCCGACCGCAGGCTTTGTAAGTGCTCTCTTTTTGCTCATTGGCTTGTATGCTATGTTGTAGTGATTTCCAACCACATTTTCCGCAAATGAAACACGTGTCTTTTTATTTGATTTCTTCGGTTCAAATATGTATTTAACTGTGTATTTATTCCTCTTCCAGTCAAACTTTATGCGTGGTTTTACCTGACCTTCAAATTTGAGCGCCGTATCCTTTTGCCTGTTAAAGAACATATCGTCCTTTTTCGATGCTGCTGGACCGCTTGCGCAGTTGACAATACTTGTTTTTCCGTCAATATGCATCGGAAGAACATCCTCGGTCTTGCCAAAGCATACATCCGCCTCAAAAATGACAGTGCAGTCAGCAGACGAGTTTACGACCATATCAATGCCTGCATAGCTTACCATAAACTTTATTGAAAGGCTTTTTACAAGCTCATTTCCCTTGGAAAATTTTATTGTTAAATCCTTATGCGTGCCGTCCTTGTGCCAGTTCATATAATCCGTTATACAGCTTTTGAAGATTTTTGCGTCGCCTACGGATTTTCCTCCAACTAAAATATCGGAGATTTTGAAAGACGAAAGAGCCTTTTTGTTGTTTTTAACTCCCATCACAAAACTCTTTTTGTCGGGGTTAAATTCGACAAAATAATCTGCCCAGCTTACATAATTACTGCTAAGTATCATAATCCCACTCCTTTTATTTCAAAAAAGATGCCTGCAGAGCACCCGCCCTTATGGGAAGCGCTACGCAGGCATCTCCAAATCTCACCTAATAATTATTCTTCTGTTGCTTCTTCTGTAGTGATTTCAACATCTGCAGGAGCATCTGCAACTGATGTTTCTTCTTCAGCCTTTTCCTTTTCGATGAGAGCTCTGATTGAAAGACCAACCTTCTTAGCATCCCAGTCGATTTCTGTAATCTTAGCGTCTACGAATTCACCAACAGTAAGTACATCAGCAGGCTTACCAATTCTCTTGTCAGCAATCTGAGAAATGTGGATAAGACCGTCAACACCCTCGATAAGTTCAACAAATGCACCAAAAGGAACAAGACGAACAACCTTAACGTTTACAACATCGTCAACATTAAATTTGTTCTTTGCAATTTCCCAGGGGTTGTCCTCTGCTTTTCTGTAGCCAAGAGAAACCTTGTTTGTTTCCTTGTTAACGTCAAGGATAGAAACCTCAACAGTATCGCCTACGCTGAGAACCTCAGCAGGGTTTTTAATTCTCTTCCAGCTAAGCTGTGATACGTGGATAAGGCCGTCAACACCGCCGATGTCAACAAATGCACCGAAGTCTGTAAGAGTCTTAACTGTGCCTTTGTAAATCTTGCCGATTTCAACATCAGCCATAAACTCAGCAAGCTTTGCGCTTCTCTCTTCAACAGCAACAGTCTTAATTGAACCGATTGCCTTTTTACCACGTCTGTCTTCACGGATATTTACGATTTTGAAGCGTGCTTCCTGACCTACGAGGGGTGAAAGGTCGCTCATAAATCTTTCGCTTGCCATTGATGCAGGGATGAATACTCTGCAGTCCTTAGCGATAGCAATAACACCGCGGTTAACGTTTTCTACAATACGGCCTGTAAGAATTTCGCCTGACTTATAAGCCTCTTCAATTTCTTTCCAGCCCTTCATTGCGTCAACTTTCTTCTTAGAAAGCTTAACATAGCCTTCAACGTCATTAACGTGAACGATGAATACTTCGATTTCATCGCCAACCTTAACAACATCTGCAGGAGCTACTGAGGGATCATCTGTAAGTTCATCAGCGTGAATAACGCCGTCAGCCTTGTATCCAAGGTCAACGTACACGTCTGTGGGTGTTACGCTGATAACACGGCCGGTTACAATTTCACCTGTATTTAAAGTTACGAGGGATTGTTCAAATGCCTCGGCAAACGTTGGCTCTCCATTTCCGTTAATTTTTGTGTTCATTTCTTCTACCATGGTTTCAAAGACCTCCTTAATTATATGCTCCGGTGTTGATGCACCGGCGGTTATACCGACGAAATCAGTGGGGCTTACAATCCCTTTGGGGATTTGCTGTGCCGTCTCAACCAAATATGTCTTTGGGCATATCTGGCGGGCAATATCAAACAACTTTTTTGTGTTTGAGCTGTGCAGACCGCCTACAACGATAAAAACATCGCTTTTTTCAGCAAGCTCGCAAGCACTGTTTTGCCTTTCATTCGTAGCAGTACATATTGTATCAAATATTATAGCACTTTGGCAAGTGTTTTTTATAATTTTCGTAATTTTTTTCCATAATTCTCTCTCAAACGTTGTTTGAGATACTATGCAAGGCACTTTTGCGTCATTAAATGACAAATTTTTGGCTTCTTCCTCGGTTGAAATTATAATCGCACTGTTTTCACACCAGCCGTTTATACCAATGACTTCGGGATGGTTTTTATCGCCGATAATGATAATTTGCTTTCCCTCGGAAAATGCTTCCTTTGTAATTGCGTGGATTTTCTTTACATAAGGGCAGGTTGCATCTAAAATTTCAACGCCTTTTTCTAAAAGCTCCTCCTGCCACTTACGACCAATTCCATGACTGCGAATAACAACCGTTTCACCCTCCTGAGCTTCCTCGGGAGAGTCGATTATTCTTACGCCTTTTTCTGAAAGCTCCTTAATAACACTTGGATTGTGTATAATCGGGCCGAGCGTTGCGATTTTTTTATTTTCTGAAATACCGTCTTCCACTATTTTTACGGCTCTGCTTACTCCAAAACAAAAGCCTGCTTTTTTTGCAATTTCAACGTTACTCAATAGTTTCACTCCCAAGCATATCGTCAAGCCACTGTTTTAATTCTTCTACATTCATTTTGAACTGAAATGTTTTTATACCTACGCTCTCTGCCGTTTTAACATTATTTTCGTTATCGTCAATAAACACTGTTTCCTCGGCAGAAATATCAAACTTTTCAAGCAGATGCTCGAAAATTTCTCTGTTTGGCTTTGCCATGGCGCACGCACCTGAAAAGATGCACCCGTCAAGCATTTTTAAAACGGGAAAATCGCCGCTTTTCTTTGAAAAGGTTTTGCTTATGTTTGACAGAAGATATGTCTTTACCCCATACTTTTCTTTTATATAGGAAATAAGCTCTTTCATACCCTCTACCTCGGGGTTATTGTACATCCAGTTGTCATAGACCTTTTTTGCCTTTTCGTGAAGCCTTTCGGGAAGTCTTGAGCAAAAGCCCTCAATAACCTCTTCATCAGTTATAGTATCATCGTCAAGTCTGTCCCAGTAGGCACGGTCAAATATAATCGGTGTCGCAAGCTTTAAATCTTTCTCATCCGTTATATATCTCGATGTCATATACTCAGGCTCAAAATGAATAAGCACCTGCCCGTAATCAAAAACTACATTTTTAATCAAAGTTTTTACCATCCTTTATCATTTATCATATACAATCTCAAAGCCCGTTTTATTTGTCAGTATTGAGGAGTCGTGAAACAGCAAAGTGTTGTATTTACTGTTTTTGTATTCCTTAACAAACTGAGTGCTTCTTTCAGGATTGCACGAATTGCCTATCCTGACCTCATCTTCAAAATTACGATTAAAATAGCACTCGTCCCCGCACAGTAAATTATCGTCTGCAAAAACGATGCACGAACCTTTTGAATGACCTGCATACTTCACAATACGGATGTTATCAGTCAGAGAAAGTTCCTCATCAAAGGTGTTTATCTTATTTTCGCCCTTTATGTAGTCCTTGCCCATCTCATACTCGTCTTTTTGAATATGAATAACCGCATTTTTGTAAAAGTTTACTGCTTCTATATGGTCAAAGTGTGCGTGAGAGATAATAATATCCGTTATGTCATCAGGCTCAAGACCGTAGTCTTTCAAAAGCTCTACAGGATGCTTGAAGACATACATTTTGTAGCGTTCAACTCCATCGCAGCCTACATCGACAAGGATGTTTTTATCTTCTGTCTGTATAAGATAAAAGCAAAAAGACATCGGTATCATATCTTCTGTTTTAACATCAATAAAAATTCTGTTTTCATTATACAGCGCCTCGCCGTACTTCATAACTGCTATTTTCATACTTTTTCTCCCTTATCAAGCGAATATATTGTTTCCATAAGAGAATCGGCAAGGACCTGCATTTTTTCTGCATCCTTGACTGAATCTACATATTCCCCGTAGTATATTGGTTCACCGTAGTAGGTCTTATTTTTTGTACAAAGTGCGGGAACAATCGGCACATCAGACTGAATTGCAAGCCTTACAATGCCTGAATTTATCTGCGGTCTTTCACCATCAGCAAGGCGTGTGCCCTCGGGGAAAATAAGTGTTGCTTCCCCACGGCGAAGAATTTTAAGTGTTGCCATAACTGCGCCTGCATCGCCTTTTCCTCTGCGGATTGGGAAAGCTCCCACTTTCTTTATAAACCAACCTAAAACGGGAACCTTGAAAAGCTCCTCCTTTGCCATAAAGGTAAGCTGACGCTTGCACGAAGCGGCAATAAAAATCGGGTCCTTAAATGAACGGTGGTTTGAGCAAAGCAAAAACCCGCCGTCTTTTGGAATATTTTCCTTACCATACGACTTAAAAAGCATAAAAACAGAAAGTACACCGTTTACAATTTTTGTTAAAGAGCTGTAGATATTCATTTTATATTCATCCTTATGTAATTTATTACCGCATCAATCGACTCGGAAAGTGTAAGATTTGATGTATCTATCACGTGAGCGTTCTCGTCAATTTTAAGCGGGGCAAATTCTCTTTCGGAGTCGTTTTTATCGCGGAAAATCATATC
>JAZNOC010000006.1:0-20481 GCA_045580605.1 Clostridia bacterium
ACTAAAAAATAAAAGAGGATGTAAAAAACTGTGTTTTTTACATCCTCTTTTTTATTCAATTGTATAAATATACCCATCGGTCAACAGATTTATATTTCCATAAATATCCGTGCGATAGACCTTTATATCTCTTCCGCCGAAGATATCCAGTACGTGCTGAGCTGGAAACCCGTACTCGTTATCCTTGCCCACAGAAATTACTGCAACCTCAGGCGAAACTGCGTCAATATACTCCTCAGAGCTTGAAGTTAAGCTTCCGTGATGACCTACCTTTAAAACATCACTGTTAAGCTCAAGCCCCGTTTCCAACATTTGTGCCTCACTGTCCTGCTCGGCATCTGCCGAAAACAGAATGCTCACATCTCTGTAGCTTAGCCGTAATACCGCAGAGTAGTTATTGAGCCTTATATACTCCTTTTCATTAGGCGAAAGGCAAACGCACTTTACCTCCCCATCAAAAAGAGTAGCTCCCTGACCTATATACACTGCCTCGCATCCGTTTTTTTCGAGTGCATAGAGCATATCCTCAAAGGTCTTTGTATTATGCGTCTTTTCGGGCATATAGAAAGCATCTACTTCAAAACTGTTTAAAACCTCAGTCATACCGCCTATATGATCAGCATGGGGATGAGTTGCAACAACATAGTCAATTTTGTTGTATCCAAGCTCTTTTATAAAACCAACAAGCTCGCTTCCAAAATCCTTCTCCCCCGCATCAATCAGCATACACTTTCCGTCGGGAAGCTCAACAAACGAACTGTCCGCCTGACCGCAGTCAAGGAAATGCACCTTTAAAAGACTTCCGCTGCTTATATTTATGATGCGCCTTACCCCATCATACGATACCGTGTAGCCAAAGCTTTCGGCTATCGCCCTAAGCGGCACAAACATACGGTTATTTACAATTTTGGGGTTGCGCCCAATTTTAACTTCCTCGCCATTTCTGTAGATACTGCTTTTTTCGTCGGAAAGCTCAGCGGTAATATCGCCTTTTTCAGTTACGGCAACTCGCCTTTCGTTGTCCCAGGAAATGTCTGCCCCTATTTTTTCGGCTACTACTCTTAGTGGAACATAGGTGCTTCCATCTTCAATAAATGGCTCGATCTCACTTTCAAGCTTTTGCGAATCTACATATATATCCAAATCAAAGTCTGCGTAAGCAGCGTAAGAAAGCATAAAAACGGCAAACGCAAATACAAGAACAAATAATATATTTCTGAATGTTTTTTTACCAGACATCATTATTTCTTTCTCCATTTAAGAATGCAAGTATATTTTCTGCCGTCATAGAAATGCAGTTTGCACGTGCCTCAACCGATGCCCATGCAATATGAGGTGAAAATACAACCCTATTTGTGTTTTTTACGTTAATAAGCGAAAAGTGCTCCTCCGGCGGCTCGGTAGAATAAACATCTATCCCTGCACCTGCAATTTTTCCACTGTCTATTGCTTTTGCAAGAGCATCCTCGTCGAGCACTGCACCACGGCTCACATTTATAAGCACGCAGCTTTTTTTCATCATGCCAAGCTCTTTTTCGCCTATAAGATGCATTGTTTTTTCATTAAGTGGTGTTGAAAGCGAAATAATATCGCTCTCCTTAAGAAGTGTTTCGAAAGGTACCTCAGGATACTTTTCCTTGCGAGATGTACCACTTACTGAGCTGTAGCACACCTCTGCGCCAAAGGCTGATGCAACATCGGCAGTTTTGCGGCCAATTGCACCCATACCTATAATCCCCCACTTCTTCCCTGCTATCTCGTTAAAGGGAATACCTATGTGGTTTGCAATGCCCGATTTTGAATAGCTTTTATTTTTCACAAAATCGTCGTAGTACCTGATATTTTCGATAAGTGAAAAAAGCAGTGCAAAGGTATGCTGACACACGCTTTCAATGCAGTATCCCGGCACATTGCGCACAAGAATATTTCTACTCTTGCAATACTCTATATCCACATTGTTAAAGCCAATTGCAAACAGGCAGATGAGCTTAAGATTTTTGGCGTTTTTTAGCACATCTTCACTTAAAACCACTTTATTTAGAATAACTATATCTGCGTCTTTTATTCGCTCGGGGCACTCTTCTTTAGAGGTGTTTTGGTAAACAGTGCAATCACCAAGCCCAAGAATTGGCGATAAATCGATATCAGCGCCCATTGTGGATGCGTCAAGAATTACTATTTTCATTTAGTTTTCCTCAAGTCTTTTAAGTTCTTTCATATCAACGTCTGAACTGTCATTTGCTTTTACATTTTTAAGAATTTTAATATTCTTAACAGAGAATTCCTCAATCTGAGCCTCGTTATCGTTTTCAAGCTTAACACGTGCAAGGCCACTGAAAGCAACCGTACTCTGAACAACGCCCTTGCCCTTGGGAGTTACAACAACTGCGCCAACAGACGGCATCATTTTGGAAAATTCTTCATAACAATTTTGCTCATATTTAAGGCAGCACATAAGTCTTCCGCAGGTGCCTGATATCTTTGTAGGATTAAGGCTTAGTCCCTGCTCCTTTGCCATTTTTATTGACACGGGATGAAATCCGTCCAAAAAACCTGAGCAGCAAAGCCCACGTCCGCAAATACCAAGCCCGCCAAGCATTTTAGCTTCATCACGTATACCTATCTGGCGAAGCTCAATCCTTGTCCTGAAAACTGATGCAAGGTCCTTTACAAGTTCACGGAAGTCAACCCTGCCCTCTGATGTAAAGTAAAAAAGAATTTTATTTGCATCAAAGGTATATTCAACATCCACAAGCTTCATATCGAGTTTGTGTTTTTCGATTTTTTGCTCGCAGATAGAAAAAGCTTCCTTTTCCTTCTTCTTGTTTTCTGCAAGTTGAAGCTCGTCCTTCTTTGTTGCAACTCTTACTATTTGCTTAAGGGGCGAAACGATTTCCTCCTCCTTAACCTCGGTAAGAGCTATTGAAACCTTGCCATACTCAAGACCGCGCGCAGTTTCCACGATTACCGCTTCGCCTATACGAGGCCTTAAATCACCGGGGTCAAAATAGTACGCCTTGCCTGTATCTTTAAATTTAACTCCTATTACCTTTACCATGAATATCCTCCCAACAATTTATCAGCATATCCATTATCCACAGGTCATACTTCATTGAAGCATTGAGCTGTTTTTTTACGTTCGCTGTTTTTTCTATAATATCTATTACCGATGAGAGCGTTACTTTAGAAGAAAAACTCTCTAAAACACCCTGCATATCACTGTTCACTATCTCAGCCTGAGTTTTTAGAGCCAATACATCACGCATAAAGCTCATAAAAAGGTCAAAGCACAAATCACACTGCATAAATCCGTTTTTGCTTTTTATCCCGAAAAGGTCTGCCACTGCAAAAATCGATGTTCTGTCGCCCGTAAGATTGTAAACTGCGTCAAACATTTTTTGCCTTGCTTCGAAAAACTGTTCGTTTTCGCAAATATCTATCGCGCGACCCATCACTCCGCCGCTGTATTTTGATATAAAGCGTGCCTCCGCCTCACTTTTGTTAAAGACAGTCATAACATAGCGATAAATATCTTTCTCTGCAAATGGCTCAAACGAAATCTTCATCCCCCTTGAACGAATGGTGGGCAGAAGATTTTGTGAATTCTGAGAAAGCAGAATTATCACGCCGTACTTAGGCGGCTCCTCAAACGACTTAAGAAGTGCGTTCTGGGCGTTTTCATTCATATTATCTGCATTTTTTACGATACATATTTTCTTTTTGCTGACGGCAGGGCGGATATAAAGCTCATCCGTCATAGCTCGGATATCGTCAACCTTTACCCCTGATTCACCCTCAATTATCATCAGGTCAGGATGCGTGTTTGCCATGTGCTTTTTGCAGTCGGGACAAACGCCGCAAGGTTTTTTTTGAGAAGTGCAGTGAATTGCCTGCGAGAAAAGCGTTGCAGCAGTAAACTTGCCGACACCTTTCATTCCCTCAAAAATATATGCCTGCCCGTAATTTTCATCGTAAACGCTTGTTAAAAGCCTTTGCAGAGCTTTTTGCGTGGTTAAGAAATGTTGCATTTACTTTTACCCTTTTTTATTATATATTTTACAAGCGAAACTGCTATCGCATTTGCAAGGTAAAACCCTGCAGATATAATTAGTCCAAGTCCGAGTCCGTTAAGCACGCGTGCGTAAACTACGCTTACATCCGTGAAAACATGGCAGAACGTGTTTATAACCGATGCAAAGAGAATCGAGCTTCCTAAAGAAAGCATAAAACGCATCAGCTTACAATTTGTTTTGCTTGCGTAATAAGTCAGAAGCACAAGGCATGGCCAACCAACCAAAAATTCTTTTGTTCTGGGGCGTGCGAGCATCCTTTCGGTGATAGAGTTACGAAGAGTTGACTCCATTCCCGAAATTTCCTTTACATTGCCGCTGCGGATTATATATATAACTCCGACTGCCGCAACTGCCATTCCCAGAATAACCCAGTAAACCTTAATATTTGTATTTAAAAACTCTATAAATTTACGAATCGGGTTTTCGCCGCTCTCCTGAGCATCAATTACAAAATATGCAACCGCCGAGAATAGTATCGGCACAATAAGCGAAAGCTTTATCCCTCTGAAAATCAGCGAGTTAAGGTAGTAATCTGCGCCGCTGAGCATAGAAGACTGAACAATACCGGTTACTAAAAACAAAGCCGTTGTTAAGGCTATAACCGACACTGTAAACGGCAGAAGAGCCATTTTCTTTGAAAACCTTGCAATAAACGCAAATATCAGCGTTATGCAGAAACACGGCATTGTAATAGCATAAAGCGACGGATACAAAAGTACAAGTCCAATTGGGGCAACAAAAGTGAATACTATCGAAAGAAGTGCACCTGCATAAGCAATGATTTCAAGCGGCTTAACCGACTTTCCGCACAAAAGTTCAATTATCGTCAGCCACATAAGTATCATAACAAGCATTCCCAAAGCGGAAACTGCCCGTCTGTTTACACTGTAGGCTTTAAGGCTCGTATTCATTTCGCCTGTGTTATACCCAAATTCATTAAGCTTATCAATAGCAAGCTTTGTTGCCTTTGTTGTTTTTTCGTCTTTAACGGCAAAGCTGTCGTTTCCGTTTGTGAGCTGATTTATATTTACAAAGCGGATGTTTCTGTCAGCAACGGAGTTTATAATCTTATAATATCTTTGCTCAAAGTCCGTTTCTCCGCTTTTATTTACAAGGTAATCAGTTGTATCGTAGCACCTTAATACCCTGCCGTTTGCACTTTCGATAAGCTTTTCGTAGCCGACGGGCTTTTGGTTTGAAAGCTGATCCTCGTTTTCCGTAAGCACAAGGGTCATATTGTTATCCTCTATAACCTTTGCTAGCTTGTCATAATTATTTTTTGCCGCAGGATTATCTATCTTATGTCTTAAGTTTTGCTTAAGGTTAAGATATTTAATGTCATATTTTTTTACGAGCCTGTCTATTTCTTCTATATACTCGGTGTTGTTGTAGCTTCCCACGAGCATCGAAAGGGCAATATCAAAGCCGTTTTTCTTAGCAGTTCTAATTTTTTCTTCATTAAAGCCTGTCATAACCTGCCACTGCGTGCCATTTTCCTCATACAGTACGTAAACATCCGCACCGAAGGAAGCCTTTGCATAGCAATATTCATCTTCTGTGTATTTGCCCTTTATCCATTTTGAAATGAAGTACTTTGCTTCATCACGCTTTGTTATAAAAACAAAGCTGTCATCGTGAATTTTTTCGTTATTACCAAGAATCCTCAGTATTTGCTCGCTTTCTTCGTCGTACTTATGTGCAAGCACATTGTAGTTAATAACGGAAACAAAGCCGCTGTTAATAAGCGAATTTGCACTTTCCTCCCCGATGAGAACGGTGTTCACACCTATTTTTTTATTTTCATCAAAAGACTTTAAAAGCTCACTGTCGCTGAGACTGCTTTCGTAATCATTGTAATTAAGTGCCATAACAACATCATTGTTTGCATTCTCATTTTTAAAGCGAACTGCAAATGTCGGAACGGTCAATGCAATTAAAACCAGTATAATTGAAAGCCTTATCAAAATGCGTTTTTTGCTCATAAATTATCTCTCCGTTTCTGAGTTTCTTCCCTGTAAAACAGTTTTTACCAGACCACTTAAAACAAGCACGCCACAGTACGCAAGTCCGCACAATAAAAGCGGAATAATAAAGGTGAATTTGCCCGATAAAAGATTTGGCGAAAATGCCTTAAACAAAACAAATACCGCAAACGCCATAGCCCCTGCCGAAAGTATTTTAAGCAGATTTTTGCCAAGCTCACCGTCAAGGTAGTTACCTACAACTTTTCTGATTGCTAAGAATATTGTTATTGCATAAAGCGTAAAAAGCACCGTTGTCGTCGTTGCAATTGCAACTGCCCCATATGGAAGCACCAGCCTATTTATAACGGGCTTTAAGCCTACTACCAAAACAGTTCCTATTACAGTAAAGGAATACTTTGACCCAAGATACAAAATCTTGTTAAACAGCTCCTGGCATAAATACCCAAATGCACCCAACGTATAAATTGCAAAAAGCAGAGCTGTGGTGTGAGTCAGGTCGCTTGTAAATTCTCCACGCTCGTACAAGATCTGTATTATGTTTGTGCCAAAGCAACTCACCGTAAGTATAAACGGCACAAAAATTGCAAACATAACAGTCATTATATATTTTAGTAAAGAGCGGACATAAGCGATATTTTTTTCTTCGTAGTTTTTGCTTATTGACGGGAAAACGACATTACTCATTGCAACAACAAACACACTTGAAATTGTTATAAATAAGTTTGACGCATAGTTGATTGTGGTTGCAACACCCTGCTCGCCGCTTACAAAAGCCTTGTCAATCATAAAGCAAAGCTGAAACATCATATTCGATATGAATATATATATGATTTCACGATTGTTTCCGCCCGACCTTACGCCCATCTCTTTAAGACTAAACAACCTGTAGCCTTTTGTGTAGAATGACGGAAGCTGCACTGCAATATGCAAAAACCAACCAATTGTAGTAACAACGCCGACGGTAAATATATTTACATCAGGCAAAAAAAGCGATGCAATTATAATGCAGTTAAACGGAAGGCTCATAACCGACGTTATGAAAAATATTCTGAGGTTTTGAAGTACTCCCGAAATTATATAAGCTATAACCACAAACAAAAATGACGGAAGCATTATATACATAAGCCTTACGGCTTTTTCAAAGTCTGCAGCTTCAAGTCCCGGAAGAAGCACCCTTACGCACGGCTTTGCAAAGATATACAAAAGAACCGTTACAAAGGCTATAATCAAAGAGCTTTTTGTAATAAAGCGTGAAACATACGCTTTCTTTTTTTCTTCGGTATCATTTTCAGTTTTATTAAGCTGTTTTATAACAAGCGTTGAAAGAGCAACACCTATGCCAGTGAAGATAAGATTTACCAGACCAAAAATCTGAAAATACATATCGGTTTCGGTTGTTGCACCAAAAGCTGAAGCAAAAATTATATCGCGAAAAAACCCTAAGCCCTTGGCGATGAGTATTCCCAGAACAACCATCACATAAGCCATCCCGTTCATATCGGTTCTCCTTTAAAATCATATAATCCCTTTATATAATATACTATATTTCACCCCCAATAGTCAAGCAAATAGGGCAAAAAAACAGGTTGACAGCTCACTCTCTGAGCTATCAACCCTATTAGTGATATTTTTTGTAAATTTGCTCTGCGTTTGCCTTGCTTATGCCCTTTACCTTAAAGAGCTCTTCAATCGTAGCGGACTTTATTTTTGCAATGCTTTTAAAGTGCTTTAAAAGTGCAGCGCGTTTTGCACTCCCTATACCCTCTATTGTTTCAAGCTCGCTTTCAAGCGTGCGTTTTCTGTGCTTTTTTCGATGATATTCTATCGCAAATCGGTGCACCTCGTCCTGAATATTTGTTACAAGGTGAAACGCCGCCCCCGTCGGTTTAAGGTAAACCTCGCCCTCCTGCGAGATAAGTGAGTGCGTGCGATGGCGCTCATCCTTGACCATACCAAAAACGGGGATATCCACGCCAAGCTCGTTAAATAGTGCTTTTATGGCATTTAGCTGTGCAATGCCTCCGTCAAGCAAAATTAGGTCGGGCTCTTTCTTAAAATGCCCGTCGCCAACTCTTTTTTCGTGAGTCAGGCGTCTTCTTAAAACTTCACGCAGGGCAGATGTATCGCTTGCACGGTCGGCGTCCTTTATCTCAAATCTGCGATACTCTTTTTTTGCACTGCGTCCGTTTTCAAAAACAACCATCGATGCAACAGTGTCTATTCCTGAAGTATGTGAAATATCGTAGCTCTCAATACGGTCGGGCACAACCTCAAGCCCGAGAGCTTGTGCAAGCTCTATTACAGATGCCCTGCGAACGCTCTCTTCAACCTTCTTTGTTTTGTAGTTTTCGATATTTTTAAGGGCGTTACTGTACGCCATATCAACAATGCGCTTGTTATCTCCCCGAACGGGAGTCTTTATATACACCCGTCGCTTGCTCTTCTCTGTAAGAATTTTCTCGAGCGTCTCCTTTTCTTCAATCTCATGAGAGATAAGAATGGTAGGCGGAATGTAGTTATCACGTGTATAAAACCTTGACAGAAACTCGCTTAAGACCTGACCTGCATCGTCTGCAATGCTATCCGACAGATTGTAGCTGTCCTGACCGATAAGGCGACCGCTGCGGATATAAAAAACTTCTGCAGACGAAAGTGTGCCTTCTATAGCAACCGAGATAACGTCAATATCCTTGGCGCTGTCTGTAATAACCTTTTGTTTTTCACCAAGTCTGCGTACAGAATTTGCGCGGTCTCTTAAAATTGCGGCACGCTCAAACTCAAAACTATCCGCTGCCTGACGCATTTCTTCCTCAAGACTTTTGATAACAGCCTCATCCTTACCATCGAGGAAGCGTGCTATATCCATATAAAGCTTTCTGTACTGCTTAAGGTCCATATTACCCTGACAAACTGCACTACAACGCCCCATCGAGTAATAAAGACACGGACGGTCTTTCTTCAAATCACGAGGAAACTGTTTTGAGCAATGAGGTATCATAAAAATATTTTTTAAAAGGTCAATCGTTTCCTTAATTGAATATCCGCTCGGATAAGGCCCGAAATATTTTGCTCCGTCATTTTGAATTTTACGCACATAAAGCATACGGGGATATTCCTCGTTAAGCGTGATTTTTATATACGGATAGTGTTTGTCGTCTTTTAAAAGAATGTTGTACCTTGGTTTATATTCCTTTATCAAATTGGACTCCAGTACCAAAGCCTCCATCTCGCTGTCGCAGATTATATAGTCAAGGTCAAAAATTTTCGACACAAGCACCTGTGTTTTTGTGCTTTGCCTTTTTTGCGACTGAAAATACTGGCGCACACGATTGCGAAGCACCTTTGCCTTGCCGACATATATTACATTTCCTGAGGCGTCTTTCATCAAATAAACACCAGGTTTTAAAGGCAATTTATCAAGTTTTTCCTTAATAATCTCATTCATCGTATTCCCTCAGTTTAAAACAGGCAGAGACTTTACATCTCTGCCCTTTTTTAAATTTTTAACATTACGGTAGCTATTTCAAAATAAATGATAAGAGAAAGTGCGTCAACAATCGTCGTTATAAACGGACTTGCCATAACTGCAGGGTCAAGGTGGATTTTATCTGCTATAAGCGGAAGTGCAGATCCGATAATTTTTGCAACCAGAACAACCAAAACAAGTGTTATGCTTACAACTAAGGCAATTTCGGCACTGATGCCCTCAAGCACCTGAAGCTTTATAAAATTCGCCACCGCAAGCACTACACCGCAAAGAACTGCAACACGCACTTCTTTCCAGATAATCTTTAAAATATCGCCAAACTCAATCTCACCGATTGAAATACCACGGATTATCGTTACAGAAGCCTGACTTCCGCAGTTACCGCCCATACCCATAAGCATAGGTATGCACGCCGTCAGCGCAATCTGCGCCTGAAGCGAACTTTCAAACCCTGTTATTATCATACTTGTAAATGTAGACAAAATCATAAGTATTAAAAGCCACGGAATACGGCTCTTAAATGTATCAAATACGGGTGTTTTAAGATACGGCTTATCAAGCGGCATAATAGCTGCCATCTTCTCGATATCCTCCGTTGTTTCTTCTTCCAAAACATCCATAACGTCATCGACGGTTACGATGCCGACAAGACGGTTCTCCTCGTCAACAACGGGCATTGCAGAAAGGTCGTACTTTGTAAAGTTTCTTGCAACATCCTCTCTGTCCTCTGTTGTAAGAGCAGAAATAACATCCTCCGTCATAATATCTTTCATTACTGCGTTTTCGTCTGCTAAAAGAAGCTCACGGATTGTAACAATACCAAGGAGCTTGCCGTGAACACCCAAGACATAGCAGGTGTTAATAGTTTCCTTATCTACACCTGTTCTGCGGATACGCTTTATAGCGTCTTCAACATCCATATCTGCACGAAGGCTGACAAACTCGGTTGTCATAATGCTTCCCGCACTGTCCTCGGGATATTTTAACAGTTCGTTTATTGTTTTACGCCTTTCAGGCGTTACGTGGCGAAGTATTCTTTTTACAACGTTTGCGGGCATCTCACCTACAAGGTCCGCCGCATCGTCCATATAAAGCTCATCAAGCACTTCGCGAAGCTCGCTATCGCTGAAGCTGTGAATTAAAAGCTCCTGCTGGTCGTCGTCCATTTCGACAAAGGTGTCTGCCGCAAGCTCTTTCGGCAAAAGCCTGAAAAGAAGCGGGACCGTTTCTACCTCTGTTTCCTCCAGGATGGCTGCTATATCGGCAGCGTGCATTGTTTCAAGCACATCCCGAACGGAAGTATATTTCTTTTCTTCGATCAAACGCTTTAGTGTTTCCACCATAGTATTATTTGTGATTTCTTCCATAGTTAAGCCCTCCTATCTTTCCGATTTTACAGAAAGCAGGCAAATAGGCCACGGGCAAAATTAAAGGAAGCCCCCGGCTTCCTCAATGCTTACAGTTATTTTGCGAAATGAACGCAAAAAACACACCGCCCGCATCGTCGGCCGATAATTGCACTGCTACTACCTCCTGCGTCCATCTCGTTCACCTCACAAAAAATAATTTTATCCAAAATAATACACTTATATAATATAACTAAAACACGTCATTTGTCAACTATTTATTCAGTTTCGCCTGAACAACTTGTTCATCTTTTCTTCAATGCGTTTTCTTCTGAGCTGAGTTTCCTCTTTGTCAACGGTATAGGATTTTCCGTCAAAGATAACTACATCACCCTCCTTTGCTCGGCCGACCAAAGTTGCGTCAATATTGGCTATTGTTCCATCTTCTTTTTCGAGCACTGCAAAGGAGTCTTCAAATCTGTCAATTATATATTTTTCCAATTAAAACGCCTCACTTAGTCTGGTTATGAGCTGCAAGTGTTTCAGTAAAGATATGACTGCCGTCATTTTTCTTGGTATCTGTATGATAATACAGATAGCTGTGGCTCTGCGGCTGCATTGCCGCACGGATAGACTCTGCCCCCGGGCTGCAGATAGGACCCACGGGAAGCCCGTCATTACGATAGGTGTTATAAGGAGAATTTACCTCCAAATCCTTATATAATACCCTGTCAACATCATACATACCATCGGATATTGCATATACCACACTTGCATCGATTTGAAGACGCATACCTTCCTTTATTCTATTTTGCAAAACTCCCGAAATCATTGTACGCTCGCTGTCAATCTTTGCCTCTCTTTCAATAAGAGAAGCAAGTGTGATTACCTTATCCATAGGAATCTTGTCTTTGTTATACTTTTTAAGCTCATTATACTGCTTTTCAAATTCACCTAGGAGCACATCTATGATCTCGTGCGCAGTGGCAGTCTTTTTAATCGTGTAGGTATTTGGGAACAAATACCCCTGCAATTTGTATTTTACGTTTTTGTTATCGGGAATATCTTTTATGAAATCGTAATCAAACTTTCCGTTCTCGAGTTCATTTAAAAAGTCTTCTTTGCTGACAAGCCCAAGTTTTTCAACACGCTCTGCAATCATTTCTGCACTGAAGCCCTCAGGAATAAGAAGAGTTACCCCCTCCACCTGAGCCGTTTGTCCTACGAGTATGTCTATAATCTTGCCGTAACCCAGGTTTTCCTTCATAACAAATGTTCCATAGTTAAGGTTTTGTTTTTGAGGAGATTTGCTCAGCTTAAGCCTGAATGCAATCTCACTTTTTATAACCTTATTGTCCTTTAAAATTTCGGCAATTGTTTTGCCTGACGCTCCCTTGGGGATTTCAACCGTTACTTCCTTTCCACCATCTGAAATATCGGCATACTCCTCATATATTCCAACAGCGTTGTACAACACAACCACAAGGATAACGGCAATAACTAATACAAGCAGTTTTTTTAAATTCATACAACTGCCTCCCATCTTTTGTTAGTATATATAAAATTATAGCTTAGTTATACAGTAAAGTCAAATAAAAAAGAAGCGTACCGCTTCACCCATGTCGCGTACTAACTAAATTTTAAAAATACAAAGTTTCCGCTCGCGAAAAAACACGCAATTTCCTATACGGTAAAAAAACATACTCAGAATTGAGTATGTTTTCTGCAAAATATGTGAAATTAAAAATCCCTAAAGCCAACTCTTTTTCATCTTCAAAATACGGTTGGTCTGTAAAACAATACGGTTTTGTCATATCCCTGTCTGCAAACATAACGCAGCCGCTCGCGTTTCCATGCCTTCTTGAATACCTTTTCATGAGGCTTTCAATATCCTCCGCAATTACACTGCCCTCAGGATAATTTCCAAAACTGAACGACTCAGAATAATAAGCAATGCCGTCTTTAAGCTCATAAATTATAAAGGCGTGCCCTGCACCGGGTCTTGATGCACTGTAGCCTGACTGAATAGGGAAGCTGATTACAATGTTTTTCAAATCATTTCCGTACTTTTCAGCCAGTGTTTTAAGGCAATTTTCTCCGCTTTCACTGTAAGCATAATATCCTGTGGGAGTTGTCTGCAAATCCTTGAGGTTACCATACCATTTGTTACCATTACCATGAAAGTCAAAGTCGTCATTAAGTATTCCCATAGCGTGAAGTTGAAGTCTCACGTATGTTCCGCAATATCCGCTAAAGCTTCTGTGTCCGAAGCTGCTTTTTGCCGCACTGTAAACCTGAGCTCCGTACTCTCGAAGTTCCTGCGAGACGGGATATTCTCCTAATGTAGCCGAAGCCCCTACCGCAGTAAATATAATTGCAAGTGTTAAAACAATGCTCGCAATTCTTTTTATAGTAGTCATTAAATCTCTCCTTATTGCGTGTTTTTCACACATCGAGGAAGAGTATACCATATTTTCGTAATAAAATCAAGTATTTTTTAAAACTTTTTTAATATTTTTTTAACAATTTGGCTTTTAAGATAAAAATATGCGGTGCTTAAACACCGCATATTTTCAACTAAATGTTTCCTTAAACCACATTGTCATTTCGTCATAATTTTCAACGTCGCAGGAGAGTTTCTCATACAAAGCGTGAATTTCGTCAAGGAGCTGCCCCATCTCCTCCACGGGAGGCTCCACGAAAATTCTGTCGTGCTTTGTTGCTATCTGACGCTGCTTGTCGAGTAAAAGCTCCTCATAGAGCTTTTCTCCGGGGCGAAGACCAACGTATTCAATCTTGATATCAACATCAGGAATAAGACCGCTTAACTGGATAAGGTTTTTTGCCAGATCCACAATTTTAACCGGCTCACCCATATCGAGAATAAATATCTCGCCACCGTTTGCAAAAGCGCCCGCCTGCATAACAAGCTGAACTGCCTCGGGAATGGTCATAAAGAATCTGTTTATATTGGGATGTGTTATTGTAACGGGACCGCCTTCCTTGATTTGCTTTTTAAACAAAGGAATAACACTTCCGTTACTTCCAAGCACATTACCGAAACGTACTGCCGCATACACAGTTTTTGTTTCGCTCTCGCTTTGACGAAGAGCAAACTGCTGCACAACCATCTCGGCAATACGCTTGCTTGCACCCATAATATTAAGAGGGTTTACCGCCTTATCTGTTGAGATAAGAACAAATCGCTCTGCTTTATACCTTTCACACGCTGATGCAACATTATATGTTCCATATACATTGTTTTTTATTGCTTCCTTGGGGCTGTCCTCCATAAGAGGAACATGCTTGTGCGCTGCCGCATGGAATACTACCTTGGGTTTATATTTCTTAAATACCTCGTCAATACGAGCGGTATCACGAACTGAACCGATAAGAACATCCAATTCAAGGTCGGGATACTTCTTCCTCAGCTCCATTTGAAGGTCGTATGCGTTATTTTCATAAATATCAAACACTATAAGGCGTTTGGGATTGTAGTTTACTATCTGACGGCAAAGCTCACTGCCGATGCTTCCACCGCCGCCTGTTACAAGAACCGTTTTATCATTTATGTATCCAAAGATTTCTTCTCCGTCGATAAGCTGCTCATCGCGTCCCAAAAGCATCTGGGGAGTTACCTCACGGGTTTTAGTAAGGCTTACCTTACCCGTTACAAGCTCTTCATACGACGGAACTGTTGAAACCTTAAGACCTGTACTTTTGCATTTGCTGAGGAGATCCGTTCTGTCATTAACTGTCATGGCAGGAATAGCAATAATAATTTCGTTAATCTTATTTTCTTTGCATGCCCACTCAATATCCTCACGAGTCCCTACTATCGGTACGCCGCTGATACGCATACCTTGCTTACTTACATCGTCATCAATTGCAGCAACTGGGTTTATTTCACCCAGATGCTGAAGACTTTTAATAAGCGAATGCCCCGTATCGCCCGCACCTACTATAAGCACTCTTTTTTTATCTGACATTTTATTTGAGTGAGATTTCATTTCCATATAATTACGGACAATTGCCGCCAAAAATCTTTCAATAGTAAAGCCTATGTAGCACAGCAAGAGAATTATAATATAGGTAGAAAGTGAGAACAGTCCACTTTTTTGAACAAGCATCTCAGAGAGTATACGTGCCACTACAACGCCTGCCGTTGTTGCCGTGTAGAGCGTTATGTAATCACGCAAGGAGGAATAACGCCACGATATAGCATAGCAGTTAAAAAGTCCATGTGATGAGCAAACTGCAATTACCAGAATAATAATTGATTTAATATGCTTTCTGATTAGAGAGATTCCAAGCACGTCAAGGCTGTTGAAGCGAAGTGCCGTAGCAGCCTGAACTGCAAGTAAAGTAACAAGCAGGTCAAAGAAAAGGAAAATAAATATACGCTGTAAATTTTTTATTTTTATAGATGTTGAATAACGCATAAGCTTTATCCTTTCAGACATAATATATCTTTTTTATTATATTATATAAAATTGTGCTTGTCAACCATATAGATTTTGGTAGAATTGCACGAAAATTACGCGCGTTTTTTAGACAATAGACCATCTACAGTAAAAAAGCATGACTAAGCATCACGCTTCAACACCCCTACCCCTCAATCTTGAGGGGATTTATATATACTTTTGATGCCAAAAGTACACTATGATGTGCATTTTGCTCAAAATCTTAATCAGTGTTTTTCTACGCAATTTCCTATGCTATAAAAAAGCGTTTGAGGTTTCGTTCAATAACCTCAAACGCTTTTAATTTTAATAAATGGGGTACTTATCACAAAGCTCTTTAACTGCTTTAATAACAGTTTCCTTGCTTGCCTCAAAATCAGTTGCAACAAGCTTAATAAGGTGTGCAATTATTTTCATATCCTCTTCCTTAAAGCCACGACTTGTAATTGCGGGTGTACCAACACGGATACCACTTGTTATAAACGGACTTTGCGGGTCATTGGGGATTGCATTTTTATTTGCAGTAATGTGCACTTCGTCAAGACGATGCTCCATTTCCTTACCTGTTATATTAAACGCACGAAGGTCGATAAGCATAAGGTGGTTATCTGTATCACCCGAAACAATGTTAAAGCCTTCTTCCTTAAGATGTGTGCAAAGTGCTTTTGCGTTTTTCACAATCTGCTTTTGATATTCCTTAAACTCATCTGTAAGAGCTTCACCAAATGCAACTGCCTTTGCAGTGATAATATGCATAAGCGGACCACCCTGAGTTCCGGGGAAGATTGCCTTGTCAATCTGCTTTGCATACTGCTCTTTGCAAAGAATAAGACCTCCACGGGGACCACGAAGTGTTTTATGTGTTGTTGTTGTTACAACATCAGCAACGGGAACGGGGTTTGGATGAAGACCTGCTGCAACCAAGCCTGCGATGTGTGCCATATCAACCATAAGGATAGCGCCAACTTCATCTGCAACTGCGCGAAATTTATCAAAATCGATTGTTCTTGAATATGCACTTGCACCTGCAACAATAAGCTTAGGTCTACATTCAAGTGCTATGCTACGCATCTTGTCGTAATCAATAAGGCCTGTTTCATCATCAACGCCATAAGGAACAATGTTAAAGTACTTACCGCTGATGTTTACAGGAGAACCGTGCGACAAGTGGCCGCCGTGTGCAAGATTCATACCCATAACTGTATCACCGGGGTTTAAGAATGCAAAGAAAACTGCAAGGTTTGCGTTTGCTCCGCTGTGTGGCTGAACGTTTGCGTGTTCTGCTCCAAATATCTTCTTTGCGCGCTCGATGGCTATTGTTTCAACCTCGTCAACAAACTCACAACCGCCGTAGTAACGCTTTCCGCTATAGCCCTCGGCATATTTGTTAGTTAAAACGCCACCTGCTGCAAGAAGCACTGCCTTTGATACAATATTTTCAGAGGCTATAAGCTCAATATTGTTACGCTGACGATTAAGCTCTCTACCGCAAGCAGCATAAACTTCACTGTCATACTGATTAAGATCTTCAAAAAAGTTCATTTGTTTATTCCTCACTTTTTAATTTTGTATATGGTTGTTAAAAATGACCATACTTTCTTTTTATCATATCATATAAACAAATAAAATGCAATACTATGTTCTCCATATTATTCCCATATTTTCAAATTTTGTACTTAAATTGAAAACAAAAAAGGTACGGCTTAGCCGTACCTTTTACATTAGCTTTTTACCAAGACCAGGTGTTTGTTGCCATATCTTTAACAGCCTGTGAAAGCTGTGCAACTTCGCCCTTAAGTTCAGCATTGCCAAGAGCCTCACTAACCTTCTCAGCTGCAAGGTCCTTAACGCTTGAAGTAATTACATCAACAGTATCAAGAGCTAATGTTTCAATTTCAGGTGTTATATACTTTTTCATCTCAATCATTACCTCCTAATTATTCTGTAACAGCATCTTTATAGTTGCCGTATTCTGCGTTGGTGTAGTAGTCCTGACCATCAACGTCGAAAATTGCACCCACACTTGTGAATTCAACACCAGCGTCTGTGATTTCGCCATCAACTACAGTACCATTTTCAACTACTGCTGCGAATGCAACTTCACCACTTACAACAAGATCTGTATACTCAATTGTGTCGTTTGAGAAATAGAAATTATCTGCTGTCTCAAATACCCACTTCATCGCATTGATTTTCTTGTTGTCTCCAAAGTTAACTTTGATACCAACACCAACAGCTGCAAAGTTTTCAATTTCGTTTGCAACTACCTCACCGATTACGCTTGTGCCTTCGATGATTTCAGGCTGAATAACAACTGATGCTTCTGTTGCTGTGATTATGATCGGATCTGATGTGATAGTCTGGCCTTCAACTGTTGCAGTAGCAACGATTACGTATTCGCCTGCTGTTGTGGGAATAAATGCATAACCGCCACCCTCAGCTGCCAATTCTTCTGCTACACCGTTTACTGTGAATGAAGCAACTACTCTGTTAGCAGAAATAAGAACTTTCTGTCCTTCTTCTACAGTGTAGTTGTCAGCTGCAATTTCAAGAACTGCGTTTACGATCTTAGCTGAAGATGCACTGTTTTCTGCCTCGTTTGAGAAGAATGCAGTGTATACTTCACCAGGAAGTGAAACTCCCTCGAATGCTGCGCCATTCTCTGCTGCAGCTTCCTGTCCAATGAAGACAGCACCTGTTACTGTTTCGTTTGCCACGGGCAATGAATCGTGTGCACCCTCAACAATGATGAGAGATGTCTCAAGACCTGTTGCGCCGCCTTCTACTTTAAAAGTACCGTCGGCATAGCTTCCTGTCAAAGCTGCAAATGTGGGCACTGACAAGAG
The DNA here is from genome assembly GCA_045580605.1 of Clostridia bacterium. Classification (GTDB taxonomy): domain Bacteria; phylum Bacillota; class Clostridia; order UMGS1883; family UMGS1883; genus UMGS1883. The sequence continues at coordinate 18,201 of JAZNOC010000006.1, forward strand.
TGCAAATGCAACTACGAGAGAAGCTATTCTTTTAAGATTTTTTCTCATTTTGTTCGTCCTCCTATTTAAAAATTTTAATTAAATTAAATTACAAAATGATATGTAGATGGATATAGAGATACCATCGTTAAGATTATACACCCATTATTTGAATAATGCAAGTATTTATTTGAATTTTTTTTCGTTTTTTTTAATAAAATTTTAACTTTTTTTTGTTAATATCATCCAAATCACTTAACACGGACTACCAGCTCGCCCTTTACACCGTTAGGTGCATGAGCGTAGATACTGGTTTTACCCTTACCGATTGCTTCCATTACGCCCTCGGAGTTTACACGAACAATGTTTTTGTCAAGAGACTGCCACACAATTTCATCCTTGGAGTCTGACGGGGTTACATAAGCCCTGAGCGTATATTTATCGCCCGTGTATATAGTAACCTCTCCCTTGCCGCCGCCTACAACGCCTACAGAAATCTCCTCGATATCGGACTCGCCGTTAAATATGAGAGTCTCGTTACCGTTTTCGTCAATATAAGAGGACGTCCCCTCAACTATTACCGCTACGGTCGCATAGCTCTTATCAGTACGAGCTGTAACGACTGTAATTCCACTGCCGACTGCAGTAACAGTTCCATCGGGCGCAACAATGGCAATTTTTTCATCACGGCTTGACCAGGTGATATTGTCATTTTTCTTCGTTTCTGCCTTTATGGTATATTTCTCATCAACGTTGATACGGATGGTATCATCCTTAACTATTATTTTGTGCTTATCCTTACCCCCACAGGACGAAAACAATATCGAGATAAGCAAAATAGCAGCCATAAGCATACTTTTTTTCATTCGTAATCCCCCTCTACGCGCTTAATTAAACGAATAATTAATAATGAAGAATGAATAATTATGGTTGAAATCGCTTTGCAATTTTCTTCATTAATTTTTCATTATTCACTTTTCACCATTCATTGATTTCAGTTCTGCTTGAAATTATTATAACATAGTGTTTTTATTTTTTCAACAGTAAACAGTATAAATTTTTTTCATTTGGAAAATCTACCTAATATAATTAAGGAAAGGAGTTCCCATCTTGAAAAAAATTATTGCTTTTTTTGATAACAATGACAATGCCACATCCACCGCAAATACCCTCTGCAACAAGTTCAGCGGCAAAGATATCTCAGTAAGCATGGAAAGTGCCGAGGATGCTCGGCTTTCACAGTATGCATATTCGTTCACGGCTTTTGGTGCGGCGGCAGGAATTATTCTGGGGCTTTTAGCAGGAGTTATCAGAGGAATTGGTTTTTTTGGAACTATTTCCCCAGTTACGGGGCTTATTTGCGGAAGCGTGATAGGAGCAATAGTCGGCTGCCTTTTTGACATTCTTTTTACAGAAGAAACCCCGCACATCCCCAAGCTTACGCTTTCAGCACCAACAGAGAGCTGCGGAAGAATATCCCGTGTTATGAAAAAGCGGGGTGCCATAGCTGTATTTATAGGGAAGTAACAAAACACGCCTTTCTGGAGTATTATAATAATGAAAGGTGGGTGCCTCTTATGCGACGAGTTCCGCGAAAACCATGCGGTTTGGGATTACTTGCATTTATCGCCGGCATATTTACTGCACTTATATTTCCTATGTGGCTGATTGCAGTTGTTGAGGGTGCCTTGATTATAATACTGGGTTGTACGCTACTCAGAATGTAGAAGGGACAGTGCTTTATGAAAATTGTAGTACTTAAAATGCCGAGATTCCTAAGTAAAATAACAAAAGCTATATTCAGGATTTAAAAAACAGAGTGTGATACACTCTGTTTTTTTTGCGTTCTGGGCAGTTTAAACATTCCCTTAGGGAATAGGAGAAAATGTTCAGAACGGACAAACCGAGCCAAGAAGCCATAGGCTTCTTGGGTTACCCGAAGGTGTGCGTTTGCACATCGAGAGGCAAAGTTTGTTCGTAGCAAAAGGCACAAAAAAAGAAAAATCTCAAAAAGAGATTTTTCTTCCAAAATACACTATCTAAATACTTCCCCGCTCATTTACACCATATATTTTTAGTCGCCTTTTGCGTTCTGGGCAGTTTAAACATTCCCTAATCAAACATTGTTACCTGTGCACTCTGAGGTATCCCCTTAAAACATCCAAAGCTCTTAAGCATCTCGATATGCGTATCACTGACGCTTGTGCGCTGTTTGAAATCGTCGATAGAAAAGAACCTTCCATCCTCACGGGCATCTGCTATAGACTGGGCAACCTTATCTCCAAGCCCTGCCACGCTGTTA
>JAZNOC010000007.1:0-2559 GCA_045580605.1 Clostridia bacterium
AGATTTCCGGTATCGGAACACACCAGGAGCTTGTTAATTCTAACGAGATTTATAAAAGCATAGTTGTATCACAGCTTGGAGAGGAGGCGGCAAAAAATGGGTAATATGAGACAAGGGCCCATGGGTGGCGGAAGACCCGGAGGCAGACCGGGGGGCGGACCGCCTATGCCTCATGAAAAGGTGTCCCTTAAAAATGCAAGAGGCACACTAAAACGACTTTTAACCTATATAGGTGCATACAAAATGCAGATTTTCGCTGCCTTTATTCTGTCGGCTGTTGTGTCGGTTATAAGCATACTTACCACAAGGCTTAACGGTGTCGCCATTGACGATTATATTGCAAAGCATAATTTAAAGTCACTTGGTATTTTATGTATAATAATTCTTTGTCTGCATCTTATATCTGCACTCAGCACATATTTTATTCATTCCAATATGATTAAAGTTTCGCAAAACACCTCTGCAACAATCAGACGTGATTTGTTTGGTGTTTTACAAAAACTGCCACTTAAGTTTTTTGATAACACCTCCAGCGGCGATATAATGAGCAGACTTACAAACGACGTTGACAACATTAACCAGACTCTTTCCCAGAGTGTAGCGCAGCTCATTTCAGGCGTAATAAACATTATCGGTACTCTAATAGCAATGCTTCTTTTAAGCCCCACTCTTACGCTTGTTTCGCTTGTGACCGTTCCGCTTATGCTTGTTATTACAAGAAGTGTAATGAAATTCACATCCAGGTATTTCCGCAGACAGCAAAAGGAACTTGGCGAAATAAACGGTTATGTGGAGGAAATGGTTTCTGGCCAAAAGGCAATAATCCTTTTCAGTCAGGAGGAAAACGTCAAAAATAAGTTTGGCAAGATTAATAAAAGACTTCGCAAAAGCGGGCAGGTTGCTCAGGCTCTTTCGGGGGTTATGGGGCCTATAATGAACCTTATCAACAATATAACCTACCTGATAGTTGCAGTTGTGGGCGGATATATGATTTTAAAAGATATGGGCGTAACCCCCGGTATTGTTTTCTCCTTCCTTTTATATACCAAAAACTTCTCCCGCCCAATAAACGAAATCGCAAACCTTCTTAACACAATGCAATCTGCTCTGGCAGGGGCTGAACGTGTTTTTGAGGTTATGGACGAAAAACAGGAAAAGGATGCAGAAGGTGCAGTGAGTCTTGAAAATCCTGAAGGAAATATTAGTCTTAACAATGTTACTTTCTCCTACATTCCCGGAAAACCTGTGCTTAAAAATGCTACCTTTGATGCCTGCCCCGGTCAGACAGTTGCAATAGTTGGTCCAACCGGTGCAGGAAAAACCACAATTATTAGCCTTCTCAGCAGGTTTTACGATATTGACAGCGGCAGCATCACTATTGACGGCAAAAACATCTATGAACTGACTCATGACAGTCTGCGCGGAAGTATTGGTATGGTACTTCAGGACACATATCTGTTTTCCGAAAGTGTGTTTGATAACATAAAATACGGCAGACCCACAGCAACTGACGAAGAAGTTATAGAAGCGGCAAAAAAAGCAGGGGCTCACTCTTTTATAACCCAGCTTGAAAACGGTTATGATACTATTTTATCCGATAATGGTCAGGACCTGTCTCAAGGTCAAAGGCAGCTGCTTGCAATAGCAAGAGCTATGCTTGCAAAACCGCCTGTTCTTATTTTGGATGAGGCAACTTCGTCAATAGACACACGAACAGAGCTAAAAATTCAGCAGGCACTGTCCGTCCTGATGGAAGGCAGAACAAACTTTGTTATTGCTCACAGGCTCAGTACAATTCGTAACGCCGATGTTATTCTTGTAATAGACAGAGGCGAAATTGTTGAGCGCGGCAACCACGACGAGCTTATAGCTAAAAACGGATTTTATGCAAACCTTTATAACAGCCAGTTCAGGAGCGGACTTGCAATATAGAAAAAAGCACGTGCTTATGGACGTGCTTTTTTAATCTCCTAAACTACCTCTTAAGGTATAAATTTTAACTTTTTCATCTACATCTACTTCAATTTTAATAATCGTTACCGTCTGAAGAATTCTTACGGTAATTATAAGCTTATCCTCTTTGTCAAAGTATGCAGATGCACTGTACTCTCCTCGGTCTACAGGGTCAATAGATATAAATCCGCCGTCCTCTATAAAGGTTTCTTTCGGCTCGGTCAGCCCCGCATCAAAGGAAATGGTTTTTTCTCCCGAAAGCACAACTTTGCAGACTTCTTTTGTAAAATCAAGCCTTAAAGTATCATAGCTTAACACCTTATCAAATTTTATTTCCTTGCCGCTAAGCTCATTTGCTCTTGGTGATAGCGGAGCAAAAACATTCTGAAGTTTTAACCTTTGGGTTTTATTTTCAAGCTTAATGTTCCCGACAGGATCTTCCTCAAGTGGCTCGTCCTTTATTTTTAGCAGAACATTCTCGTAAAAATTATCAAGTATGTACTGAAGCCTGTTATAATTTGCTCCTGAGTTTGTTGCAAAAATTAAATCAAGGCCAGGTGCGATAACGCACATCTGCCCGTAAGCACCGCAAAGACGCGCAGTGTT
>JAZNOC010000008.1:0-13788 GCA_045580605.1 Clostridia bacterium
CATCGCTGTCGGCATTTTTATTATATTTTCTGACTTTTTCCATTAAAGCAGCAAATGCTTTGTCAAAATCTATTTCCATAGTCTTCACTGTCCCAAAATTTCTTCACGAATTTTTTGATAAACTTCACTCTTGTCTATCGACACCTTTTTACCTTTTTCTGTTTCAAGCATTGTTATCTGCACAACATCGCCCAGCTTATAATAATCAAGAATATTTGTGTCCTTAAACACTCTCAGAATATTTACAAGCTTTTCACGCATGATGCGTCTGCCGATTGCCCCCGAAATCTCACGAAGAAGTACGGGAATTTCACAGCTGCCGCTGCCCTTTTGTTTTAAAAACCTGTAGACATCAGCAAAATCACGTCTGTCGGGGAGCAGATTTTCTGTTGTTTTATTTGTCATCCTTATTCCGCTTACTATTATCTGAAGCCTTAACTGACCGTTATACAAATTTATGTTAAGCTCGCCTGCGATATCTACAATATCCCCCACACGGAATTCGTCGGCAAGAGAGCCTGCACCAAACGCAATAGTTTCGATAATTCTGTCCTGACTTTGTGCAAGAATTCTGCAGTGCTTGCCGTCAGAAAGCGTACGCACATCAACAATGCATACATTTTTTATTGCAAAAATAGGAGCTTTGTTCCCTGCACCGTAAGGCGCAAGCACCTGAGTTTTCTTAATTATTGAAGTCTCTATATCATCAACCGTAATTTCCGAATCAATCAAAAGCTGAGGAATTTTCTCCCCTACGCAGTTTTTCTCCGCAAAAGCGTTAAGACGGCGGTCAAGCTCTTCTATATACTCTTCTTTGATTGAAAATCCTGCCGCATAGGCGTGCCCGCCGAATTTTTCGAGTATATCGGCGCAGTCTGTAAGGGCATCGTATAAGTTAAAGCCTTCGGCACTTCTGCCCGAGCTTTTGCACCACTCATCCTCTATTGAAATAAGGATACAGGTTTTGTTGTACTTTTCGCAAAGGCGTGAAGCCACAACTCCAATTATGCCGTGATGCCAGTTGCGCTTTGCAAGCACAAGCACCTTTTTGTTTGATATATCGCGACTGTTTAAAATTTCAACAGCCTGCTCAAAGATAATTTTTTCCTCCTGCTGACGATTTCTGTTCTCCTCGTCAAGCACCTGAGCAAGAGCTTGTGCCTCGCCCTTATCCTTTGTGAGCAAAAGCTCTACCGCAGTTCCTGCGCTTGACATTCTGCCTGCGGCATTAAGACGGGGAGCGATTGAATAGCTCACAACTGCACAGTTATTCCACTTTTGTTTAAGTGAGAGAGTTGATATTACCGCTGAAAGTCCGATGTTTGGATTTTCGCTTATTTTTTCTATACCCCTCGCTGCAATGATACGGTTTTCATCCTGAAGTGTTACGACGTCGGCTATTGTACCAAGCGCTACAATATCAGCGTATTTATCAAGAATTTCACTCTCACTTTTGCCGCTTACTGCGCAAACAAGCTTGAATGCCACACCAACACCTGCAAGGTCCTTAAATGGATACTCACTGTCAATGCGTTTGGGATTTATCACCGCAACAGCATCGGGTAAAACATCCTTGCACTCGTGATGGTCAGTGATGATAACATCAACACCAAGCGTCTTGGCATACTCCGTTTCCTCACAGGCAGTTATTCCCGTATCAACACTTATAAGCAGCGTTGCTCCGCTTTTTGCTATTTTCTCCACTGCTGCCTTATTTATGCCGTAGCCTTCATTTCCACGGTCAGGTATGTAGTAGTCCGCCTTTATTCCGTAAGAAGAAAGGAATTCCACAATAAGCGCCGTCGAGGTTATTCCGTCAACATCATAGTCGCCGTAAACAATAATCTTTTCTTTGTTGTCTATGGCTTTTTTTATTCTGTCAACTGCCTTGTCCATATCACGAAGAAGATATGCCGAGTAAAAGCTCTCAGAATTTTTATCGAGGAACTTTTTCGCATCGGCAGCATCGGTATAGCCACGGCTTAAAAGCACCTTTGCAACAATCAAAGGAACTTTAAAAAGCTCGGCATAAGCCTCCGCCTGTGCCATATCAATATTTTCATCGAGGAAAATCCAATCTTTTTCAATCATAGTAAACCCTTCTTTTTCTCTTATCTCCCATAAAGGCGGTTGTATTTTTTAAACTTTGACCAGTCAATACCGTTTAGCTGGTCTTTTGTTATGCGAAAGCTCCAATTGCCGTCTGCACGACCGGGGGTATTGAGCCTTGTATCTGCACCGTAGCCGAGCAGGTCTTGTATTGGGAATATTACGATGGGTGCCCTGCTCATATAAATTGCACGGAAAATACTGTCGTAGCACTTATTCCAGTCGTTTCCGTCAAAACCAAGGTAATCAAGCATAAATGCTCTGTCGCTTTCACTAAGCTCCCACACATAACCCAAAAGCGTGTTATTGTCGTGTGTGCCCGTGTAGCAAATGGTTTTTTCTGTATAGTTATGAGGTGCGTGCGGGCTATTGATTTCTCCAAGGAAACCAAATTGAAAAACACGCATCCCCGGAAAGCCGCTTTTTTCTACAAGCCTTGCAACTTCCTCTGTGATGACTCCCAAATCTTCAGCTATAATAAGGTTTTCACCCTTGACCTTATTAAGTGCATCGATAAACGCCATACCGGGGCCTTTTTTCCACTCACCCTCACGGGCTGTCTCTGCATCGGCAGGAACGCTCCAGTAAGACTCTATCCCACGGAAATGGTCAATCCTCACTCCGTCAAACATTGAGAACATAAACCTCATTCTGTCCATCCACCACTTAAAGCCATCCTTTTGCATAGCCTCCCAGTTGTAGATGGGATTGCCCCAGAGCTGTCCGTCCTCGCAGAAATAGTCCGGCGGTACACCTGCAACCTTGGAAGGCGAGCCGTCCTCTTCAAGCAAAAACAAGTCCTTGTGTGCCCACACGTCCGCACTGTCGTGCGAAACATAGATTGGGATATCTCCAATTATCTTTATTCCTTTCGAGTTTGCATACTCTTTTATCTCTGCCCATTGCGAGTAAAATTCGAACTGTATGAATTTATGCATAAAGAGCACATCTTCGTCAGGGGTATTATTTTTCCACTCTGTCCACTCTTTATGCTCGTTTGCCTCTTTAAGTGCCATAAAGGTGCAAAACTCTTCTATGTATTTATTCGACTTAGCAAAATTTTCAATCTCTTCTTTGTTTTCGGCTCGTTGTGATGCTATTTTTAATATTTCAAGCCTTTCGGTGCAAAGTCTTTCGTATTCGCAACTGTAGGGCTGATTTTGACGGCAACCGTCAAGCTCCTCTTTGGTAAGCAAGCCTTTTTCGTAAAGCTTATTTAAATCGACAAAATAGTGGTTTCCGCCAAATGAACCGTGCGACTTGTACGGAGAATTACACTCATCAACAGGGCAAAACGGAAGCACCTGCCACCATTTAAAGCCTGCATCTTTTAGTGCGTCTATAAAGTGCAGTGCATCTGTCCCGAAGCTACCAATTCCAAAATCGCCGCTAAGTGATGATATATGCATTAAAACTCCGCTTGCACGCTCCATTTTTCTACTTCCCCTCCCAGCTGATTAAACACTTTCTTGATTATATCATACCATAAAACACATCGTTAGTCAAACTAAAAGAGGCTGTCTCTTTAAACAAATTTTCTGTATAACAAACAAAATTGTAGGGGTCGATGCCTACATCGACCCGAAAAAACGGGCGGATGTGGGCATCCGCCCCTACAAAATGATATTTTATACATTAGTTTAAAGAGACAGTCCCTTTAATTCGATTATGCTATCAGTATTTATTTGTGTTCCATCCTCCATAACAAGCATTCGCTTGTGCTCATTAATTTGTCGGACACATCCCTCGATTTGTACATATTTTCCGCCCGATTTTCTCTCATCGGGGACAAAGTACTCGAGATATATTTGCGGATGCTCGTCAATTTTCCCCGCCAAAGCCTTCAGCCTTGTCGCAATTTCTTCCACGGCATCCTCGGCAGGAATAATCCGACTATCTGTATAACGGGCATTTTCTTCAATAACGTCGCCGTGCCCGTCGAGAGCTGCAAATGCTCCAAACTGTGCCGCTCTTGACTGCATCGATAGCCTTGCGTGCCTTTGCGATTGATGGTGCGGGAGATTTATTATATCATCATAGCTGTTCACGCCTTGTGCCCTCCAATCTGGTCATTACGCTGCATTCCCGTAGCGCCTTTTTTGAGGTTTGTCCCCTTTACGACAGAATTTTTGCCGTACTTTTTCTTAAGACCGATAATTGTACGCTGAATGCTTTCCTCACGCCTCAGCTTTTCCTCTTTTTCAGTTTGTCCGTCATTTAAAAGCGAAAACATATCCATCTGCTCGTTTTGGCTCTCTTCTCTGTATTCAACATTGTTAGCCACAATAGTAACACGCCTGACAAGAAGATTTTTGTCCGTAATACTGTCGTAAAGCCTGAGAGCTGCATCTATTATAAGACTGGCCGAAGAGGTTCTCTTTTCAAGCCTTACTGTGCCATGAGCGCTCTTTGGCACCTTGCGTCCATAAGTGTCTGTAACAATCTCACCACTGTATGCACTTCGTCTTGATGCGTCCTTTATATTTTCAATATCATAGCCTATAGTAAGCACAATACTATCCGTTACGAGATTTTTCTCAACAAGCTCAAGCGAGAGCGAATCCGCCATTTCACGCACGACAATACGCGTTTTCTCCCATTCATACGGGAAATGAAGCACTTGTCCCGAACTAATACTATGGTTTTCGGGCTTGTATGCCTTGATGTCCTTTATAGTGCAAGGCTCCCATCCCCACGCATGGTCAATAAGTAGCTCTGCATTGATGCCAAACATATTGTAGAGAAGCTCCTCGTTATAATATTCATTTTCTTTACCCAATGAACATCTAGCAATATCGCCCATTGTATAAATGTGTTTTTTCTCAAGACTCCTTGCCGTAGCCCCACCCACACGCCAGAAATCTGTCAGCGGGCGGTGGTTCCACAGTTTTCTTCGGTAAGACATCTCGTCAAGCTCGGCAATGCGAGCACCATTTTTATCGGGGCTTATGTGCTTAGCCTCGATATCCATCGCCACTTTACACAAGTACAAATTTGTACCGATGCCTGCAGTTGCAGTTATGCCCGTGTTTTCCAAAACATCGTTCATAACCTTTACAAGCAGCTCTCTCGGCGTCATTTTATATATGCCAAGATAATTTGTTGCATCGATAAAAACCTCGTCGATGGAGTAAACGTGGATATCCTCGTGTGCAAAATACTTGAGGTATATATTGTAAATTTCACCGCTGTACTTTAAATAGTAAGCCATTCTCGGCGGTGCAACTATATACGATATTTTAAGGTTTGGGTTCTTTTTTAGCTCACTGTCGATGTAAGACTCCCCCGAAAAATTTTTCCCTCCAAGCTTTTTCTGACGAAATGCATTCTCTGCATTAACCTTGCTCACAACCTCATAAAGACGTGCCCTGCCGCCTATCCCATACCCTTTAAGCGAGGGTGAAACTGCAAGGCACACAGTTTTTTCAGTTCTGCCAATGTCCGCAACAACAAGGTTTGTATTAAGCGGGTCGAGCCCACGCTCTCTGCATTCAACCGATGCATAAAAGCTTTTTAAATCTATCGCAAAATAAGTTCTTTGCTTTTCCATTGCAGGCTCCACCCCCCTTTTTTTATTAGTTATTATTACTGTTCAATCTCAAACTGTTCATCTTCCTTTAAGCAAACAACTGTACAGTCGTTTGCATATGTACATTCAGGAAGAATTATAATCGCATTAAGCTCATCTTTATTTGCAGGAAGCGGCGCAAGATGCCAGATAGCTGCATTCATTTTAACTATGGTGTTTCTCGGCACTATAAATGCCTTTGCTAAATCTGTAACAGGCACTCCTGCAGATGCCGGCGCAACGTGAAGAATCATATCGTCATTTAACGGAAGTATCATTTCCCAAGTAGTTGTGTGATATTCCTGCTGAGTGATAATCATTTTCTCAGGCTTTTTAACTGTTATGGGAGAGTACCCTACCCTGTGGTTGCAGTCAGCGACTAAACGGTCAGGATAAAATGTGTGAATTTCTCCCGAAAGGCCGTAGCCCTCAGGCTTGTCCATTGTGTAAAACTGGCCGAACGGCGCAAAGCTTTCGTGTGTGATTGGTTGTGCTTTGATTTTTCTCATAGTTAAAACTCCTTTTAAATTATATTTTTTCTTAATAAGCTGATGATATACTTTCTCGGGAGCAATTGTCCCAACCCCCCTGAGTTATGCTATCACCAAGGAAGTTTATCGTTAATCCATCTAATTTCATATATTCCCACTTCCCCTTTAAAATGTTTTTTTACTGTCTATCAAAAGTGTAACGGGACCGTCATTAAGTAAACTAACCTTCATATCTGCACCAAACTCCCCGTTTTCCACCTTAAAACCCTCGTTTCGGGCACGTTCAATAAATTTTTCATACATTTCCTTTGCGTAATCAGGTCTTCCTGCAGATGAAAAGCTTGGTCTCTTACCTTTTCTGCAATCTCCAAAAAGAGTAAACTGCGATACTACCAAAAGCTCCCCCTGTATATCTTGCACACTTAGATTCATTTTTCCGTCCTGATCCTCAAAAATACGCAAACCACATATTTTCTCCACCATATAGTTTAAATCTTCTTCCCCATCGTCATCACAAACAGCTAACAAAACCAAAAGACCTTTTTCAATCTGTCCTATGATTTTTCCGTCCACCGTTACCGATGCCGATGAAACCCTTTGAAGCACCGCTCTCATTTTAAGCCCTCTTTTCTTTTTCCATGATTCATTTAATAAAAATAATGTAAATCTATATTTTTTCTTTTATGCTTCCGGCTTCGTAGCATTCAAGAAGTCTTGTCAAATCTGAAATTTTCTCACTTATTGCATAGCCTATATCAGTATCCTTAACTCTGATTTTATCCGTTGCCTGCTCAAAAATAACAGTATCCGATAAGATGTCTGCATTGTTTTTTATTGCGCTGTGCACACCGCGAAACGGCTCATGTGCAGAAATTCTCATTCCATCAGCGTTATAAATAAGTGTATATCCCGCTATTCCTGTCGTTTCCTGATATGCACGGCAAAATCCGCCGTCAATAAGTATCAGCTTTCCTTTTGCTTTTATAGGGTCTTCTCCTTTTTTATACCGAACAGGGACATGCCCGTTTATTATATGGGAATGTTCTCCGCCTAAGGAAAACTCATCCAGAATTTTCTGTACAAAGATTTCATCATTCCAACAACGGTAGTAGGCATTTTTAGGCTCACCCCATGTTTCGGGAGCATCTATTAAAAGCCTTTCAAATGTCGTAATTTTCTTCCTTGCACAAAGGGGAGAATCTTTTCCGCACCACAAAAACCAGAGAAAATCCTTACCAAATCTCTTTGCTTCGCTACCTTCACGTGCAAAATACCCCTTGCGAGCCGTACGGTCACAAAAATCCATAAACTCTCTTCCCGACTTGCCCTGTGCCAAAGGAAACTTCATAAAGCTTCCGTCATCGTTAAGAGGAATGCAACCGTGAAACAGCAGATTTTTGTTAAAAATAGTATATATTTCGCCTTTTTCAAAGAGAAAGCTTACATGATTTTGCAGCTTTTCCGAACGCATAAATGCATTCTTAAGATACTGCATCAGTTCACTTTCACCTTCTGTAAGCTTGTACGGATTATCACGGTCAATGGTCGGGAAATCCGTGTCCTTTAAGGGATAATTTTTCTCATCTATTGCCACCGTGCCATTTTCCCAGTCTATCTTATCCAAAAGAAGTCTATGCTCCATTCCATAGTCGGGATTTCGGAGAATTGTCTGTCCCTCCAGTTTAAACTGAATGACACTTATTGCTTTATGCATTCGGGCAACCAAATTATCATCATCTTTTATAAATATATCTCCGTCTGAATTGCCCTTAGGCAGATAATTGGAAACATTGGAATCTGAATATACTTCGTTTGCAAATAAAGATAAGGGACGAAGTGAAATGCCGTATCCGATTTCCACAACGTCGAGGTTTTTGTATGTAATAGAGTTATTCAAGACTGTAGCAATACATACTCTTGACCCTGCTGCAGCACCCATCCACAGTGCATCATGATTACCCCATTGAATGTCGATTGAATTCTCGTTCATAAGCTGCTCAATGATTAAATCAGCCCTGGCTCCTCGGTCGAAAACATCTCCCACAATATGAAGATGGTCAATCACCATACTTTTTATTGCAGTACAAACCGCAACAATAAATTCCTCAGCAGCGCCAACCTTTATGATAGTATTTAAGATATTATCGTAATAGTGTCCTTTATTTATCACGTCATAGTCATTATTTAAAAGCTCATCAATGATATAGTCATACCCGCGGGTAGTCCGTGCCAGGTGCTTACGTACTTTAGAACGTGTATATTTGCTGCTGACGAAACGACATATTTCTAATAGTCTGCCCAGAGTTATCTTATACCAATCGTCTGCTATTTTGGTATCTAATGCAATTTGGTCAAGTTTCTCCTCCGGATAATATATAAGAGTGGATAACTCTGCACGTTCTAAACGGGTTAGAGTTTTTTCAAAGAGAGCGTCAACTTTTTTTCTTATTACGCCGGAAGCATTTCTTCGTATGTGCGAAAACGCCTCGTGCTCTCCGTGTAGGTCGCTCATAAAATGCTCAGTACCTTTAGGTAGATTTAAAATCGCATTCAGATTTATAATCTCACTCAATGCTGAATTTCTGTTCGGATATGATTTTGCCAGTTCTGCCATATACTTTGATTCTTTTTCTGCGGTCAAATCTCTTCCCTCCTAAAACACCTAATATCACATTATATTAAAATTATATGGTGCAGATTACTTATTTTACTTAGATGCCAATTTTTTTAGTTTTGCTCCTGTAGGGACAGGCGTCCTCGACTGTCAGCTTCGGGACATTCGTGAATGTCCCCTACCACCGTAGGCGAATTTAACTGCGGATGCTAAGCACCACATAGTCTCGTGTCAAGCCAGAGCTAAAACTATTTTTTCATCCTTTTGCCTATTTCCCTTTAAATACTTTTAAGCACGCTCCATTTTTCAACAAGCCGCTTTACAGACCATGCAGCATTTGCAGGAGATGTGGACGGCAGACATATTGCATCTGTGTTTATTTGAGCTTTTGTATACTTTTTAAAGTATTTTTCTGCAGTTCTTCCGTTAACAAAAATCTGCCTGATATCCGCTTCTTTCAAAATTTTTGAAATGTCATTCACTTTTACGTTTTTAATTGAGCTATCCGAGCTTCCCGTTATCTCGCATGAAGCAATAACGTCCCAAAGTGCAATATTGTTTTCAAACAAAAACTTCTTTTTTTCCTCAATTGTCTCAGGCTCATCACATTCGAACACAGAGGAAACTACTTTCCAAAAGCGGTTTTGCGGATGCCCGTAAAAAAACATTTGCTCACGTGATTTTACCGACGGAAAACTTCCTAAAATCAAAATTCTTGAGTCCTTATTATATAAAGGCGGAAATGGGTGTGTTAACATTAGTATCACCTCATCAAAAGCATATTTTGTTATAATTAGCGCACTATTTTGCTCACCTTTGCGCCTATGAGGTCAATCAGTTTTTCGGGCGAAAGCTCAACCTGATATCCAATCTTTCCCGCACTGAATACGATATTTTCATACACTTTGCACGATTCGTCAATAACCGTTACATACTGCTTTTTCATACCTATGGGAGAGCACCCGCCTCTTATATAACCGGTAACCTTGTTAATATCTTTTACCGCAATCATTTCAACCGATTTTTCGCCAACAGCTGAGGCACACGCCTTTAAATCAAGCTCGCAAACAACGGGGATAACAAAAACATAATATTTTTTTGAAGGGGCAACAGTAACCAGTGTTTTAAATACGTGATTCGGATTTTTTCCTATCTTCTCCGCCACCGAGCACCCGTCAAAATCTCCACCGCTTTCATAGGTATAGAGTGTATATTCAATCTTGTTCGTTTCAAGAATTCTCATTACATTTGTTTTAATGTTTGCCATCTTAATCACCAAGTTTATTATATTACAGTATGGCGAAAAAGTCAATTTATAGCATAAAAACGCCCCTGAAATCAGGGGCGTTTTCTTAATTACATATTGTATTTTTTGAGCATTTCCTTTTCGAAGTTAAGAAGGTAAGCTGCTTCAGCATCGATACCTGCTTCTGAAGTATCTGCAACAAGGTTACGATAAACGTGAATATCACGACCAACCTCGCCGCCTTCCATAACGAAAGGCTCAGATACGATTCTGCCCTTGTAGTTGATGTCTTTAAGAGCACCGAAAATCTCATCCCAGTCAAGATGGCCTCTGCCGGGAGCAGTACGGTTATTTTCGCCTGTATGGAAGCTTGTGAGCTTGTCGCCTACAAGACGGATAGCATCACCGATATTGTTTTCTTCAATGTTCATATGGTATGTATCAAGAAGAACACCAATGTTGGGGCTATCAATTTCAGCAACATACTTAAGTGCTTCTTCAGCAGTGTTGATAAGGCAGGTTTCGAAACGGTTTACTGCTTCTACACAGTAGGTTACTCCGCATTCTTCTGCAACCTTTATAATTTCTTTCATACTCTTTATGCTCTGTTCCCAGTAAGGACGCTTGTCGCCAAGGAAGTTGTCGGGAGTACCCCAGCCTGCGTAGCTTACGCCAGAAAGAAGGGTGCCGCCGCCAACGTGCATTTTTCTGATGATGTTCTGAAGATATTCTACACCACCGAGTCTTACCTTTTCGTCAAGAGAAGAAACGTCGTAGTTTCTGTCAAGACCAAGGCTGTATGTAAGCTCGATTCCTACCTCGTCAGCAAGAGCCTTCAATGAGCGGATTTTATCATCTGACATTTCAAGAAGGGGCTGTGCCTGGAATTCAAGTATATCAAATCCGATGTCTTTAGCCTTTCTTATGTACTTTGCATGGTCTGCATCCCAGTTCTTCTCCCAGAAGTTCATAAAAATACCAAGTTTGTTCATTTTCTTTTCCTCCTAATAATTTATTATAAAATATCGCAGTTATAACCTAAGTAGTTGTTGAAAGCTTCCTCAACAGACTTTGTCCAGTCGCCGGGAACGAATGCAACGTGATGTCTGTAGCCGTTCTTGAACATATACTCAAGAATTTGAGCCATATTTTCGTGTTCATAAACGATACCGCAACCAAAGAATTCTTTTTCAATCGGGTCGTCAACGAGCTTGCCGCCTGCAGCGAATGCCCAGAGCTTGCCGTTTTCTGTCTTGAAGCTGCCTGCAGTAACATTGCCGCTTCTGATTTTACCGTTTACGATACCAACGCCTGTACCCTCGCCATAAGATTTCTTGAACATAAGATGCTCAGAAATGTTTGTCGGACCATCAAAGAATGAATCCGGAACTGCAGAGCAGTGGAATACGATTGACTTTGTTTCGTCTTCGCCGTAGTTATTGTTAAGGTCGAGAAGCATAACAGGATGCTGACCTGCGCTCTGAAGAGCATACATCATAACTGCATTGTTAACGTCAAGCTCGCAAGCAGCGGGGATGCCTCTTTCGTTAAGGTCTGCAAGTACAAGGCAGGGAGCAATATTGTACTTTGTTACGAACTCGTCCCAGCATCTTACTGCAACAGCCTTAAGGTCATATTTTTCGATAAGCTCATCAATTGCAACACCAAGGCGAGAAATATTTTCAAGCTTCTGAGCGGGATATGTACCAAAGTCAGTCTTTGCTGCGAAGTAAGCTTTTTTCTTAGCAAGCTTTTCTTCGTCTACTGTATCCATCATAGCAAAAACGAATGAGAGGTCGATAGTTTCAACGCTAACGTCAACATTCTGGAAAGCAATTTCGTCAATACGAACTGTCTTGAATGCAGTTGTTCTTGCACCGATTGCACCGATGTTGAATGAGCGAAGATTCTTAACAACGCGGCAAACACCGCCGAAAATTCTCAAATCTTCTGCAAAGTCGTCTGAAAGCGGATGAACGTTAGCCTTCTTTGTAAGTGAGTACTTAATTTTGCACTGTCTAAGTACGTTGCACATAGCAATTTTACCGCAAAGAGAGTCTCTTCTCTGAGAGAAATCCATCTTGCCGAATTCGTCAGGATATGCCTGAACAAGAACTGGAACCTTAATGTCCTTGAATGCTGCGCTTGCACCATTTTCATCACCAAAGTTAGGAAGGCAAAGGATTATGCCGTCGTACTTACCTTCGTTATCCTTAAGGAACTTGTTGTAAATCTTGCCTTCTTCAAGTGTTTCAACCGCACCATATCTTGTGAGGTTTTCGTCCATTATGATATAATCAAAGCCATTTTTTTCAAGAGCTTCAATCATTTCCTTTCTGGCATCAGCAACTACTTCGCCGGGGAAGAAACCTCTGTTACCAAAAAATAAAGCAAATGTTGTTTTGTTCATTTTTCTCACCCTCCACATAGTATTATAATTATATTATAATTGGATTATCTTATAAAATATAGCTAAAATTACTACAAAAAATAGCATTATCTTATTGACTTTTAGAAAACAGCGTGCAATAATATAAATATAAGGGGTGAAATAATGTTAATTTTCAACAAAAAGAAGCTATTCAAAATAATAAAGGACTTTTACGAGCTTACAGGAGCTACCATAAGTATCTTTGATACGGAGTTTAACAGACTGCTGGTATACCCCCCTGCAGAGCAGAAATTCTGCCAGAAAATCAAGTCCGGCAAGTGCTCAAGGCAAGGTTGCTTTAGGTCTGACAAGAATGCGTGTATGAAAGCATCGACAGCGAAAGAGCCTTATATGTTCACCTGCCACGCAGGGCTTCTCGATGTTTCTATCCCCGTAAGATACGAAAACGAAATCCTTGCTTATATAATGTTTGGGCAGATGCGTGATCACGAGCAAAAGTATGTAAAACTGGACAATGTATTGAAATGCTGCAGTAATTACGATATTTCTCCCGAAGTTGTCAAGGAGCTTTACGAAAATATTCCTGTTCTTACGCATAAGCAGGTAACTGCTGCAGCTAACTTTCTTGCGATGAGTACTGTCTACCTGCACGTAAGCCAGGCAATTAAAATCGAGAAAAACGAGCTTGTGTCGGGTATCGACAGCTACATAACAAAAAATATCTCAAATCATTACAGTATTTCTGAGCTTTGTGATGAATTTAAGATTACGCAAAGTAAGCTCTATGAGCTTTCGCACAAGTATTTTCAGATGCCTATAGGTAACTACATAACGAAAAAGAAAATGGATAAGGCGAAGCAGCTTCTTGCCACA
This sequence comes from Clostridia bacterium, assembly GCA_045580605.1. Lineage (GTDB taxonomy): Bacteria > Bacillota > Clostridia > UMGS1883 > UMGS1883 > UMGS1883. The sequence continues at coordinate 13,294 of JAZNOC010000008.1, forward strand.
ACACAGATGGCAATTTCTCTTGTAAGCGAGGCGGTAGGCTTTACCGATTATAACTATTTCATCCGCAAATTCAAGCAGGAAACAGGCTATACCCCACTTCGATATAGAAAGAATTTCCCGCATAATGCAATGTAAAATCCACACTTCTCGTAGGGGACGATGAGAGCATCGTCCCTTTTTGAATATGACGGGCGGATGTAACTGCCCCTACAGATTGTTCGATTGATTGTAGGGGTCGTTCACGAACGTCCCGCGGGCAATTCGTGAATTGCCCCTACGGGATGATTGGGTTATTCAAAGAAAATCGCCAAAGCGATTTTCCAGCGCAATTATTCATTATTCAATATTCATTCTTCATTAAAAAAACTCTCGATAAGGGCGGTTGGTCTTAGGGATAACTCGCTTGAAAGAGGCATTTTTAGTCCATAACTGCACAAAAAATCTTGATATCCGCCAGGATAATCTTCGATTTTTTGTTTGTTCTGAATCAAAAAA
>JAZNOC010000009.1:0-2295 GCA_045580605.1 Clostridia bacterium
TCAGGTTTCATAATCTTTATCCTTATTCTACAGAAATAATATAGTAGTAAACACTTTGACCGCCGTTGGCTACGAAGATATCAGCATCGGGGAATTTATCCTCAATCATAGCAGAAAGCTCGTTTGCCTTTTCTTCGTCAACGCCTTCACCGTAGTAAAGCGTAATTATTTCGCTGTCCTCGTCTGCAATTTGCTCTGTAAGAGAGAGTGCAGATGCGTTTATATCCTCGTCAACGGAAAGTATCTTGCCCGATGAAACACCAATGATGTTGCCCTCATGAATTTCTTTTCCGTCAATTTCAGTATCTTTAACAGCGTGAGTTACACTGCCGCTTTGAACCTTAGCCATTGCTTTTTGCATTTTCTGTGCGTTTTCCTCAATATCTGCCTGAGGCTTAAATGCCATCATAGCAGCAATTCCCTGAGGAATTGTTTTTGTTTCGAGAACCTTAACGTTGCAATCAGCAAGCTCGCAAACCTGCTGTGCCGCAAGGATAATGTTTTTATTGTTAGGAAGAATGATAACATTCTTTGCATTAACGAAGTTAACTGCTTCCAGAATATCCTCAGTGCTTGGATTCATCGTCTGTCCGCCACGGATAATTTTAGAAACCCCAAGCTCCGTAAAGGTTTTTTCAAGACCGTCGCCATTGGCAACTGCCACAATAGCAAGCTCCTTTTCAGGCTCTTTTTTCTTATTCTCGGAAGAATTAAGAATATCGGTATGCTGTTCTCTCATATTCTCAATTTTGATATTTACAAGCTCACCAAGCTTTACAGCCTGCTCCAGAACAAAACCGGGATGGTTAGTGTGAATATGAACCTTAACTATATCATCATCGTCAATAACAATCATACAGTCGCCCTTAGGCTCTATAGCAGCGCGCATTTTAGCTGCAGTTATGGACGCATTATATTTGTTAATTATAAATTCTGTGCAGTATGCAAATTTGATATCTTCTGTCTTTATAGTGCTTTGAGCGGGAGCAGCGCTTTGACCAAGGGGAGAATCGCCGACAAGGTCAATTTTTTCTCCCTTTAAAGCACTGAGAAAACCGTCAAAAATAAACACCAGACCCTGACCGCCGGCGTCTACTACTCCTGCCTGCTTTAACTGAGGAAGCATCTCCTGTGTGGACTTAAGTGCAATATGTGCCTTGTCCATAACAAAGGAAAGAAATGCAGTGCAATCCTCTTCTTCGCACTCTTCGCCAGCTTCTGCAATGGAGCGGATAACGGTAAGGATTGTACCCTCCGTAGGCTTCATAACGGCGCGGTAAGCAGTGTCGCTTGCACCGCGAAGCATTTTCTTAAGAGCCTGAGCGTCAATATCGCTGCAGCCTGCAAGACTCTTTGAAATACCACGGAAAATCTGCGAAAGAATAACGCCCGAGTTACCTCTCGCACCGCGAAGAGTTGCTTTTGCAACTGCATCCGAAACAGATGAAACTGCGTCAAAGCCGCCTGCTTCGACTGCACGTGCAGCATTTATAAATGTGAGAGACATATTGGTTCCCGTATCACCGTCAGGAACGGGGAATACGTTAAGGGAGTCTACAAAATCTCTGTTATTACTCAAATTATTTGCACCGGAAATAATCATTTCAATAAAAAGCGGTGCAGTTATATTTTTTGTCATAAAACAGCCTCCGTTAGTCCGTTAATTAGTAACTCTTATACTTTCCACTGAAATGTTCACAGCCTTAACTTCCATTCCGATAATCTCGGAAAGACGGTATTTTACACTGTGCATAATACTTTCGCAAATAGCGTTTATATTCATACCGTACTGCACTACAATGTACATATCTACGGTAATCTCATTCTCGCTGACGGAAACCTTAATTCCCTTAGCAAGATTTGAAGGTTTGAGTAAGCTTACAATGCCATCTTTAGGACTTCTTATAGCCATGCCGACAACACCATAACAGCTTGTGGCAATAATACCTGCTGCATTGGCAATAACGTTGTTTGATATAACAATGCTGCCGTTTTTGTTTTCTGTTTTTGTTGCCATAAATATACCTCCTTTTAGTCTTAGGTTATATTATACCCCAAAAAATGGGTTTATGTCAATAATTATAAATTTAAAATGCCCTCAGACGAGTCCTCACTGTCAGAAAAGAGCAGAATTTGTCTTTTATTGGACAAGTCCCTGATAAGCTCCATCGCACGCTCTTTTCTTTCATAATCGTATTGAATAAAGGGCTGGTCAAGAATAAGAAAAATTCTGTTGTCCTTAAAGAGCATATCTATGATTGCAAGCCTGAGTGAAAAATACATCTGGTCAATCGT
>JAZNOC010000010.1:0-2254 GCA_045580605.1 Clostridia bacterium
TTTCCTCTTGAGCTTTATATGAAACGAAAAGAAAAAAAGCACGCGAGTGCAAAAATTTGATGGAGGTATAATTATGGAAATCGCAATCGGTATTATTTTAGGATGTTGTGCATTGGGCGCAGGTACTGCTATGATAGCAGGTATAGGACCCGGTATTGGTGAAGGTAACGCAGTTGCAAAAGCTTGTGAAGCAATCGGTCGTCAGCCCGAAAGCAAGGGTGATGTAACAACAACAATGCTTATGGGTTGTGCCATCGCAGAAACAACAGGTCTTTATGCACTTGTTATAGCTATCTTGCTTATTTTCGTTGCGCCGGGAATGCTCGTAGATATACTTGTAAATACAATTGGTTAAGTTAACCCCCAAAAGGTTTAAGAAGGGTGAATGTTATGCAATCATTGGGAGTTATATCGGTAAATATATGGGATATTTTAGTCTCGCTTTTAAATTTACTGATTCTCTTTCTCTTAATTAAAAAGTTTCTCTTTAAGCCGGTTAACAATATGCTTGCGAAAAGGCAGAGTGAGATTGACGAAAGATACAACGCCGCAGATGAAGCAAAGCGCCTTGCAGAAGAAGACAGACTTATGTGGGACGAAAAAATCGGCACAGTAAAGGCAGAAACTGACGAAATGATGAAAAAAGCACAAGACAGTGCAAAAAGGCAGAGCGAAAGCATTGTTTCAAAGGCTAAGGAGCAGGCAGACGGTATTATCCGTCAGGCAGAGACTCAGGCTCAGCTTGAAATGAAAAAGGCAGAAGAAGGCATAAAGCAGGAGATAGTTGAGGTTTCAACGGCTCTTGCAAATAAACTTCTCGAACGTGAAATCAATGCTGAAGACCATCGTAGCCTGATTGATTCATTTATTGAAAAGATAGGTGATGAAGAATGAGTCAGGTAAAAATAGAATATGCTCAGGCACTTTTTATGCTTGCAATTGAACAGAAGAGTGTTGAAGGCTTTGAAAAAGCACTTGAAGAAATAGCTGAGTCCTTTGCAAAGGAGCCTAAGTATATGCAGTTTCTCTCATCGCCGGGTATTGCGCTCAGCGAAAGGCTTTCGGCTATCGAGGAAGCTTTTGGAAACACTTACCCAAGGGAGATTGTTTCTTTCCTGAAGCTTCTTTGCGAGAGAAGGCACATCGAGGAATTTTCAGACTGCGTTTGTGAGTATAAAAGACTGGCAAATGAGCTGGGAAAGGTATCTCAGGCAAAGGTTACAAGTGCAGTTGAGCTTACTGACAAGGAAAAAGATGCCTTAAAACAAAAGCTTGAGAAAATGAGCGGTCATACGGTGATGCTTGATTTGACCGTGGATAAATCGCTTTTAGGCGGTATCATTGTCGAAATTGACGGCAAGGTTATGGATAACAGTCTAAGAAAGCATCTTAAAGAAGTAAAGGATGTGATAAGTAAATGACTACAAGACCTGATGAAATCAGTCAGATTATAAAAGAGCAAATAAAAAACTATGAGTCAAGGATAGAAATGCAGGAAACCGGCACGGTAATCCTTGTCGGAGACGGAATTGCAAGGGTTTACGGGCTTAGGGCGTGTATGTCGAGTGAGCTTCTCGAATTTGAAGACGGCAGCTTCGGTATGGCACAAAACCTTGAGAGTGAAACGGTTTCCGTTGCACTTTTGTCAGATACAAACGATATTCACGAGGGCTCTAAGGTTCGTCGTACGGGTAAGGTAGTTTCCGTTCCTGTGGGCGATGCGCTTCTGGGCAGAGTTGTTGATGCTCTCGGTCAGCCTATTGACGGCAAAGGACCTATTTCCACAACTGAAACAAGACCTATAGAGTCGGACGCACCCGGAATAATTGAAAGAAAGAGCGTTTCTGTTCCGCTCCAGACGGGAATTAAGGCTATCGACAGTATGATTCCTATTGGCAGAGGTCAGCGTGAGCTTATTATAGGCGACAGACAGACAGGTAAAACCGAAATTGCAATCGATACAATTATGAATCAGAAAAACACGGGCGTAATCTGTATTTACGTTGCAATTGGTCAAAAAAACACAGCGGTGGTTCAGCTTGCAAACGAGCTTACCAAAGCAGGTGCGATGGAATATACAATAATAGTTTCGGCATCTGCATCTGAGACGGCTCCGCTTCAGTATGTTGCGCCATACTCAGGCTGTGCAATGGCAGAATATTTCAGGGAACAGGGAAAGGACGTTCTTATAATTTATGACGACCTTTCAAAGCACGCAGTTGCATACCGTGCACTTTCCCTTCTTATAAGAAGA
>JAZNOC010000011.1:0-11925 GCA_045580605.1 Clostridia bacterium
AAGAAAAAAATAAACCCCATGATTGGTGCAGCAGGAATATCGGCATTCCCGATGTCAGGCCGTGTTGTTCATAAGATGGGACTTGCGGAAGACCCGCAGAACTTCCTTCTTATGCACTCAATGGGTGTTAACGTATCAGGACAGATTGCCTCTGTTATCGCAGGTGGTTTAATCCTCAGTCTTTTAGGATAGGAGGGGTATTTGTGAACTTAAATGCTTTAAAGGAAACTATCCCCATGATGGGAGTCGGAATGCTTGGAATTTTCATTGTAATCGGTATAATAATGCTGATTGTTATGATACTTAATAAAGTGAATAAATAAGCAAAAAAACGCTCGGTTCAAACCGAGCGTTTTTTTAAGTCTTTATAAAGGTAAAGCGAGCCACAGATAACTGCAATATCTGATGTTTTTTTAGCACTGTTAAGTGCAGTTAAAATATTCTCGCAAGGGGTAGCTTTAAAGCCAAAGCTTTCTATTTTTTTTGCTAAATTTTCGGCTGTATCTGCACGGGGGTTGTCCTCTACAGTAACTGTATAAAAATGAGAATTTTCTTTAAAACCGTTTTCTTCAAAAACCTTCATAATAAGTGTGAGGTCCTTATCTGCCATTGCCCCGTATACAAAGGAAAAGCTTTTATCGGGGAAATATCTTCGCAGGTTTTTCACAAGCGAGCGTGCACCGTCTTCATTATGCGCACCGTCAAAGATTACGTTTTCCTCAACTTCTTCAAACCTGCCCATATTTTTAGCACGCAAAAGACCGCTGCGAATGTGCTTTTCGTCTATATTGAGCATTAGTGCGGTCTCTACGGCAAGAGAGGCATTTTCCGCCTGATGCATACCTGCAAGAGAAATTTCAAGTCCTTTAATATGCTTGCAGTCAAATATTTCCTTTAGTCCCTCGTGGTGCTGATTTTTTACTCCATCTGCTGTAATTACAGGGGCGTTTTCATCTTTTGCTTTTTTAAGCAGAGACGCCATTGCCTCTTCTTGCTGATTTATTGTAATAAGCGGTGCATCCTTTTTTATTATGCCTGCTTTTTCCGTTGCAATTTCAGAGATTGTATTTCCAAGATACTCTATATGGTCTGTCCCTATTTTTGTTATGACAGAGCAAAGAGGAGCTTTTATAACATTCGTGGCGTCAAGTCTTCCTCCAAGCCCTGTTTCAAGCACAACTATATCGCACTTTTTTTCGCTGAAGTATGTAAATGCAGCAGCAGTCCAGATTTCAAACTGCGTTACCATCTCGCCCGTTTCCTCTTTTATTTCGCTTGCTGCTTTTTCAAATCTGGCTAAAAGAGTATCCATTTCGCTTTTTGATATATCGACGCCATCTATAGAAATGCGTTCGCACACATCAATCATATTTGGTGATGTGTACTTTCCGCACTTATATCCCGCATCTGTTAAAATGCACTGCAAAAATGCACAAACTGAGCCTTTTCCGTTAGTTCCTGCAACGTGAATACATTTAAGCTTATCCTGAGGATTGCCTGCCTTTTCGCAAAGCCTTGATATTCCATCAAGCCTTAACTTGCTTGTCGCCTGAAAGCTGTTTGCGAATTCCTTAAAGTTTTTCATTGTAGGTACCTTCTTTCGACTTTAACACAAAAACAATTTTTTTAAGCAGACACATTACGGCAAAATACACCACAAAAATTAAGACAGCCTGCGGAAGACGGATTATAACCGCTGCTTTAAATGCGGGCATTATTCCTAATTTCACAAGCACCCATGTTACGAGGAAAAGACTTATAAGCGCCTGCACCAAGCTGCACAAAAATGCACGCAGATAGAAAAACGCATTGTTTTTTGCCTTCTTAAAAAACAAGCCGAAAATATAGCCCACTAAAAGCTCGGTCAGTGTTATCTGCCAAAGCCACGGACCTACGGGCATTATAAAGGCGTTTGCTATATCCGAAACCCCTGCAATAAGCATTGCGGGAATCGGCCCAAGCACCGCTCCGCTTATAAAAACGGAGATAAACTTAAGTGATAATTTCATCTGCGTTCCAACACGAAAGGTTGCACAAAGTGCAAGCACAACCGTGATTGCAGCCAGTATACCCATAACGCAGATTTTTCTTGTTAAAAATTCATTTTTTTTCATAAAAAGACCCTTTCCACAGCATAGCTGCAGAAAGGGCATTTACTCTTTTTGCAGCAACGGAATGCGAAACTGTTACCGCAAGGAAACCCTTTTCGTTGCGAAGACAACTTCCCGTCCTTCGCACACTTCGGAGCTAAGCTCCACGCAACAATTCCTACTTTGCTGAAAATTTTCTTATTTAAATTTTTCCAAATTCCAAATTTTATCGTTATATTCATCAATGGTTCTGTCGCTTGAGAAGAACCCACTCTTAGCTACGTTTATGATAGCTTTCTTATTCCACAAGTCCTTATCCTTGTACTGCTCTTCTACAATTCTGTGAATTTCGCAGTAGCTTTCGAAATCACGGATAACCATATACTGGTCTGCAAGGCCGTGCTCGCCGAAGATTAGCGACTGGTAAAGGTCGTAGTAAATCTTAGGATTTGACGGATTTATCGTACCATCAATAAGCATATCAACAACCTTGCGGATGCTTGCGTTTGATGTGTATATGCTCTGGCTTGAATTTTCGTTAAACTGAATTTCACGGTTAACCTCGGGAGTTTTCATACCGAAGATAAAGATGTTGTCTTCGCCAACGCAATCAAGCATCTCAACATTAGCACCGTCAAGAGTTCCGACAGTTAATGCACCGTTTGCCATAAACTTCATATTACTTGTACCGCTTGCTTCCTTGCCCGCAGTTGAAATCTGTTCGCTGATTTCAGCAGCAGGAATAATCATCTGAGCAAGGCTTACACCGTAGTTTTCAATGAACACAACCTTGATTTTCGAGTTTACCGATGCATCGTTATTTATAAGCTTTGCCACATCGTTAATAAGCCTTATGATGAGCTTTGCCCTCTTATATCCGGGAGATGCTTTCGCACCAAAGATAAATGTGTGCGGATACATATCAAAGCTCGGGTCATTTTTAAGCTTATCGTAAAGATAAAGCACGTGCAAAATATTCATAAGCTGACGCTTATATTCGTGAAGACGCTTAACCTGAACGTCGAAAATGCTGTTGGGGTCAACATCAATACCGTTGTGTTCCTTGATATATTTCGCAAGAGCCTTTTTATTCTCAAGCTTAATCTCGGCAAAACGATTCCTGAAATCGCTATCATCTGCATACGGAAGAAGCTTTTCAAGCTCTTTTGAGTCCTTTATCCACTTATCTCCAATCTTTGACGTAATAAGCTCGCTGAGCTTGGGGTTTGCAAGGCAAAGCCAGCGACGGTATGTTATTCCGTTTGTAACGGGAACAAATTTCTCAGGTGTGAGATTGTTATAATCACGGAAAACATCATTTTTAAGAATATCCGTGTGAAGCTCTGAAACACCGTTTACCTTATGACACGTTGCAAGGCACATATTCGCCATATTAATGTAGTTATGTGCGATGATTGACATATAATTTATTTTGCCCCAGTCATCACCATAACGTGAGTGAAGGTCCTCCACAAGACGACGGTTCATCTCGTCAACAATCATATAAATTCTCGGAAGAAGACGGCTGAACATATCCATCGGCCATTTTTCGAGAGCTTCTGCCAAAATGGTGTGGTTTGTATATGCAAACACACGGCAGACAATATCCCAAGCCTCGTCCCAACCCATTCCTTCGTCATCCATAAGCACACGCATAAGCTCAGGAATTGCAATAGCGGGATGAGTATCGTTGATGTGAATTGCTACAAATTCAGGAAGCCTGTCGAGGTCAAGCCCTTTATGATGGCGCTTAAATCTCTGGATTATCCACTGAATTGTGCAGGAAACAAAGAAATACTGCTGACGGAGTCTAAGTGCCTTTCCCTCCTGGTGATTATCCTCGGGATAAAGCACCTTACTGAGTACCTCTGCAAGAGCCTTCTCCTCAACTGCGCGAAGATAGTTACCGCCTGAAAAGCTTGTCATATCAAGGTCCTTTTCAGCCCTTGCCGACCAAAGACGAAGTGTATTTACAATTTCTGCATTATAGCCTACAATCGGTACATCGTAGGGAACACCAACAACGTTTGTCGTATCCTCGTACCATACTTTAAGACCTTCATCGGTCATCTGTGTATTAACCTTACCACCGAAGCGAACCGTTACGCTTTCTTCAGGGCGCGGAATTTCCCACACAGTGCCGTCTTCAAGCCAGTTATCAGGTGTTTCAACCTGCTCACCATCAATGATAAGCTGCTTAAACAATCCATACTCGTATCTTATGGAGCAACCAAATGACGGAAGCTCAAGCGTTGCAAGCGAATCGAGGAAGCACGCTGCCAAGCGGCCGAGACCACCGTTACCAAGTCCTGCATCCTTTTCCTGAGAAACAATCTCTGAAAGAGAGCATCCCATAGTATTTAAAACTTTGTCGTAATCCTTTGTGAGCCCCATATTAAGCAAATTGTTTCCAAGCGAACGACCCATCAAAAATTCAAAAGAAAGATAAAAGAGTTCTTTTCTTTGCGCAGTTCTCTGCCCTCTGCGGTACTGAGTCCACCTGTGCATAATATCATCACGAAGTGTCAGAGCCGCTGCCTTATATATATGGGATTTAGTGGCGTCCTCCAAAGTTCTTCCAAAGTGGCGGCTGAGCTTACCGATTATTTCATCCTTAATTTTCTCCTGAGCCGCACTTAAAGCCTTAGCTTTTACTGCCAAAATTAACACATCCTATCTATGCTTATAAATTCACTCTTACATTATACTACAACAGGTTATAAACTTCAATATACGATTTTGCTGAATTTTTCCACGAAAAATCAGATTTCATCGCTCTTTTTACCATAGCCTGCCACATTTTCTTATCATTATACCATGTTCGTTTAGCATAATTTAAAATTCCAAGCATTTCATGTGCGTTATAATTTGCAAAGCTAAAGCCCGTACCCGTGTTTTCAAATTCATTATAAGGCTCAACGCTGTCGCGAAGACCTCCAGTTTCACGGACAATGGGAAGCGTTCCATAACGCATTGATATCATCTGACTTAAGCCGCACGGCTCAAACAAAGACGGCATCAAAAATGCATCGCACGATGCGTATATACGGTGGCTGATTGCGTTGTCAAACTTAATCATTGAACATAAGCTGCCCTTGTACTTCCACTCAAAATGGCGAAGCATATCCTCGTACCTTTTTTCGCCTGTGCCAAGTACAATCATCTGTACATCGCCCTGCTCGAAAATGTTATCCATAACACATTCGATAAGGTCAATTCCCTTTTGCCCCGTAAGACGTGTTACAACGCCCACAAGGAATTTATCTGCGTTTTCCTCAAGCCCCGCCTCTTTCTGGAGAGCAAGCTTATTGAGTTTTTTCTGAGAAACAAAATTCCTTGCATTGTAATTATTCTCTATAAATTCGTCTGTAGCGGGATTCCATTCCTCGTAGTTAATTCCGTTAATTATACCACGCACTTGCCCGCTTCGCGCATTTAAAATTCCGTTAAGATTTTCGCCGAAATAGTCAGTCATTATCTCACGCGCGTAAGTAGGACTTACAGTTGTGATAAAGTCTGAATAGACAAGACCGCCCTTTAAGAAGCTTGCATCACTAAAAAATTCAAGCTTGTCGGGAGTAAAGTAGCTGTCCTCAAGCTCGCAAACATCGGCGATAGTCTTTTTATCATACACACCCTGGAATTTAAGGTTATGAATTGTCATAACCGTTTTTATTTTTGTGTATCTTTCGTCATACCCGTAATGTGCACGCAGAAGCACGGGAATCATCCCTGTCTGCCAGTCATTACAGTGAATTACATCAGGCCAGAAATCTACCACCTGCAAAAGAGCAAGCACCGCCTTGTCAAAAAACGCAAAGCGTTCAACATCGACACTGATATCACTGTATATGGCATCTGACCCAAAGTAAAACTCGTTATCTACAAAGTAATACTTCACTTCGCCGATTGTAAGCTCAAACACACCACAGTACTGACTTCTCCATCCCATTTTTATATAAATGTTGCTGATATAGTGCATCTGGTCTTTATACTTTTGTGCTATAGTTGCATACTTGGGAAGAATTACCCTCGCCTCGCACCCCTGCGAGCAAAGCTCTGCAGGAAGAGCACCCACAACATCGGCAAGACCGCCCGTTTTGACAAATGGCACACATTCACTTGTTGCAAATAAAACCTTCATATTTTAGTCCTTTCTTAATCAAAAAGGGGCTTAAGCCGAGAGTGCCCAAGCCCCATAAGCCTTAAAGGAGTGTTCTCTTTGGAAGAATTACAGGGAAGCTTGCCTGCCCGATAAGTCTTTGTCCTTGTCTGAGTGTACATTCCTTGTCAATTACAACACTGTCGAGTTCGCAGTTTTCTTCGATAACACTGTTTTGCATAACAATACAGTTACGCACAACACTGCCGCTTCCTATATGAACACCACGGAAAATTATACTGTTTTCCACTGTTCCATTTATCTCACAACCATCGGCAATGAGAGAATCTGTCGCACTTGCGTTGTTTCCGTAATGAGTGGGCACCTGGTCCTTAACCTTTGTATAGATAAGGTTTTCACTCTCGAAAAGCTCACGGCGCACATCAAAATCAAGCATTTTCATATTATTCTCGTAGTAGCTCTTTACTGAGTCAACACGGCCCACGAAACCATCAAATTTATATCCGTAGATATTTAAGTTCTTAAGATTTGCCAAAAGCACATCTCGGATAAAGTCGTGCGCACCGCTGGCATAAGCCTCTTCAATCATTTCAATAAGGCGAAGTCTTTCAACGATAAACATATCCATTCCGACACAGTTTGACTTCGGGAAATGCGGATTGTGTTCAATTTTTGTTACACGGCTATTTTCATCAATATCATAGGTAGTGTATTCGTTAAAGTCCTTTTCTGCTATACTTTCCTCGTTATATATAGCGGTAATATCTGCATTTTTCTCTATATGCATCTCAAGTGCTTCTCTGAATGTAATATTGCACACAACATTACCTGATGCCAAAAGCACATACTGTTGCCTGCTCCTGCGAAGGAATGTAAGAACTCCGTAAAGCTGGTCTACATTGCCTGCACTAAGACCCATTACACCGCCTCTTATATATGGCGGAAGAATGAAAAGACCGTAGTGCTTGCGGTTCAAATCCCAGGGGGCTCCGCTTCCGAGATGGTCCATAAGTGAGGAATAGTTTATCTGCGTCATAACGCCTACATTAACAATTCCTGAGTTTACCATATTTGAGAGGATAAAGTCAACAAGTCTGTAGCGTCCGCCAAAGGGAAGTGCCCTTGTAGAGCGTTTTTCCGTAAGCTCATTAAGCCTTGACTCGTTTGAGTCAGAAAAGATTAAACCCATCATATCTTTCATATTACTCATCCCCCTTTACAGACTCTGTAACCATTGCTTCTGCACCGATATGCGTGCCTTTTGCAATTTCGATGCCTCCGCCGATAAGTGTTATTCCGCCTGAGCAGTACTTGCTTTCGTACTGATTTGAACAAACACTTTCATCGCCTATAACACAGTTTTCGCAAATTACGCTCTTTTCACCCACAACACACTTTTTGATGTGAGCGTTTTCCTTTATTACAGTTCCCGGAAATACGATTGAATCTTCAACAATCGCGCCCTTGCCGACAGAAACGCCCTCAAACAAGATACTGTGATTTACAGTGCCGAAAACACTACAACCCTCGGTAACACAGCTATTCTTTATAACTGCACCCTTTGCGATATAATGCGGTGGTTTTACGGGATTGCGGGAGAAAATCCCCCAGTCCTTATCGTGTAAATCAAATACGGGCGGCTCAGCAAGAAGGTCCATATTTGCTTCCCACAAGCTTTGAACAGTACCAACGTCCTTCCAGTATCCGTCAAAGCCGTAGGCAAACATCTTTTCACCGTTTCCAAGCATTGTAGGAATGATGTTTTTACCAAAGTCGTTTGCACTTTCGGGATCCCTTTCGTCATCCTGAAGGTAGCGTTTTAAAATCTCCCACGTAAACACATAAACGCCCATCGATGCGAGGTTACTGTTCGGCTTTTCGGGCTTTTCTGCAAATTCCACGATTTCACCTTCATCATTTGCCGTCATAATACCAAAGCGGCTTGCCTCCTCCCACGGAACCTCGATAACGGCAATAGTTGCATCGGCATTTTTCTTTTTATGATATTTAAGCATTTTTGAGTAATCCATTTTATAAATATGGTCTCCCGAAAGGATGACAACATATTTAGGATTAAAGTTATCAATAAATTTGATGTTCTGATAAATTGCATTTGCCGTGCCCTTGTACCACTCTCCGCTGTCTGCACTTTGATATGGAGGCAGCACAAACACACCGCCTGAATTTCGGTTGAGGTCCCAAGGGTTACCGCTTCCGATATAAGTATTAAGCTCAAGCGGCTGATACTGCGTAAGCACACCTACCGTGTTAAAGCCTGAATGCAGGCAGTTACTTAGCGTAAAGTCAACAATTCTGTACTTTCCGCCAAAAGGTACTGCCGGCTTTGCCACATCCTTTGTGAGCACGCCTAATCGGCTGCCTTGTCCTCCTGCAAGAATCATTGCTACGCATTCGGTTGATTTCATTTTGATTTCCCCTCTGTTTTTTTATTTGTTCGTTTTAAATAAATTGCACTCATCGGTGCAATATCTAAGCTGATTGAATAAGGCATTGCGTTTTGCCTTATCTTCTTTGCACTCACCACTCCGCCGTTTTCGCCAAAGCCGCCAAAGGCCTCGCATTCGCTCGAAAATGCAACGCTGTACTGCCCGCTTCTCGGCACGCCGACAACATAGTTTTCGTATTTAACAGGTGTGAAGTTACATATAACCACAATCTCGTCCTTCGCCTTTTTACCCTTGCGCACGAACGAGAAAATTGACCTTTCACAGTCATCGGCATTTATCCATTCAAATCCGTCCCAGCTTCGTTCAATCTGCCAAAACGGCTTGTTTTCGATATAAAATGCGTTGAGCCTCTTTACAAATTCCTTAAACTGACGGTGCCTTTCAAATGCAAGCAGGCTCCACTCAAGCTCCTCGTAATAGCGCCACTCGATGAACTGAGCAATTTCGCTGCCCATAAACATCAGTTTTTTTCCGGGATGCGCCATCATATACATAAAGAAAGTTTTCAGCGACTCAAACTTTTGCTCATACAGTCCCGACATTTTTTGTATCAGTGAGCATTTACCATGCACGACCTCGTCGTGCGAAAGCGGCAGGATATAATTTTCGGAAAAAGCGTACATCATAGAAAATGTCATAAGGTTATGGTTATTGCTTCTAAAATACGGATCCATACTCATATAGCGAAGCCCATCATTCATCCATCCCATATTCCACTTATAATTAAACCCAAGTCCACCATCGTCCACAGGATGCGTTACAAGCGGCCAGGCTGTTGATTCCTCAGCTATCATAAGTATATTCGGAAATTTTTGAAATATAGCTTTATTAAGCGTCTTTATAAAATCGACTGCTTCAAGATTTTCGTTCCCGCCGTATTTATTGGGAATCCACTCTGTCCTCCCGTAATCAAGATAAAGCATACTTGAAACAGCGTCCACACGAATTCCGTCAATATGATACTCCTCGAGCCAGAAAAATGCGTTGGATATAAGGAAAGAGATTACCTCTTTTCTTCCGTAGTCAAATACGAGTGTTCCCCACTCCTTATGCTCGCCCTTGCGCGGGTCGGGATATTCATAAATCGGAGTGCCATCAAACCTTGCAAGCCCGTGTTCATCACGCGGAAAATGCGCGGGAACCCAATCCATTATAACGCTTATGTTATTTTGGTGGCACTTATCAATAAAATACATCAATTCTTTAGGAGTTCCATACCTGCTCGTTGCGGCAAAGTAACCTGTTACCTGATAGCCCCAGCTGCCGTCAAATGGATACTCACTAATCGGCATAAGTTCAACGTGCGTGTAGCCCATTTCCTTTAAATATGGAACAAGCTCATCGGCAAGTTCACTATAAGTCAAATATGAGCCGTCGTCATGCGTTTTCCAGCTGCCGAGGTGCATTTCGTAAATATTCATCGGGCTTTCATAGGGCGAGGTTTTACTTCGATTTTTAAGCCAGCTTTCATCACTCCACTCAAACCCCGATATATCATAGGTAACTGAAGCCGTCTCAGGTCTTAGCTGTGCGTAGCGTGCATACGGGTCAGCCTTAAAGTGCCCGTTACCGCTTTTATCTACTATATAAAATTTGTAGCACTGCCCATCCCTTACTCCATCAATAAATGCGTGCCATACACCGCTTGAGCCCTGAGGGTTCATTGGATGAGATGTTTTATCCCAATTATTAAAATCTCCCACCACACTTACGGATTGCGCATTAGGTGCCCAAACGGCAAAACTGTACCCTTGGCAATCGTAAATACTGGCAGGAGTCGCACCAAGAAATTTGTAACAATGGTAGTTGGTTCCACCGTTAAATTCTCGGAGTTCTTTTTCTTTTATAAATACATTTTTCACTTGTTTTTTTGCTTTGTCCGGCATAGTTGTTCCCTTCGTGTTTGATTTCTTATATTGTATATTTATTTTACCAAAGATTCACGCTTTAGTCAAATGTTTTTAGGTAAAATTATACAAATTTTTTCTTATTTTTCCATTTTTTTAGTCTAAATTCTACAATTTGTGATAAATGTGGGTATAAATAAAGGCAGAACTATAGAGATATTTAACATTGAATGAAATAATTTGCTCCTTAAATCGTTAAATAGGAATCTGACGCTTTCTGTAAAATGAAAAAAACGACACCTTCTTGATTTCCCGATAATTTACGCGATACCCCACGCCCGTTGATGCCTTCAAAGCTGTGGAGATTTGACTCCCCCATCCATGTAATACCTAATATTACACACTTTCAAATAGCACCAATCGATTTTTGGAAATCGTCTTTCGGATATATTTTATGATAAATCGACCTTTAAGTCGATGTTATTTTCGTTTTCATTTTTCGAGCTCTTTGGCAAATGGCCACGGCGGCTCAACCGTTTTTAATTCAGTCTTATAATCTGACTGTTCACTGTGATGCGGTCAATTAGCGTTTGCATCAAATGCTTGTCCTCCGCCGCATCTACCCACGAGGACAACTCTCTGTTTGTTATAAATATTATGCTTCTTGTTTCATTGAGCAGCATTATGCTGTGGTAGAACTTCACCAGGTCTTCGTTTCTTACGCCTGTATACATCATATCATCTATGATGATGAGGGAGCTCTGTGTGAAGTATCTGAATCGGCGCAGCTGTTTGTCTGACGCATCCTTGTTATTGATTGTGTAAAGGAAGTCGTCAAAGGTGTTGTAGCTCACCTTGATTCCCGCTTCCAGTGATTTTCTTCCCAGGTGCGCTGCAAGCGAGGTCTTGCCACATCCGCATTTTCCGATAAGGATTAGATTCTGGTCTTTTTCTATCCATTCGAGTTCCTCCATACGTTCTATCTGCCAGACGATTCCGCTGTTTATACTTGTTTTCACAAATTCCTTTTTAGGAAGTCTGCCTGCTTTCTCGCGTCTGAGCACAGCGAACTCCTCACGCTTATCAACCTCTTTTTGTAACACTTCTTTAAGGTATGCAAGATTGCTTTCCTTATCGTGCGACAGGTCTATTATTCCTTTTGCGATATTTTGGAGGTTAAGCGTCCTGGCAAGTTCTTGTATTTCTGTGATACTTGTCATACCTGTTCCTCCTCAATCTCTTTCGCCCTGTGCCTACATTGATAGAAAAGCGAGTCCTTCATTTTCACTCTGGCTGTTCCTTCGCCTGTTTTGTAGATAAGGTATGCCGCCAATTCATACGCTGTGCATTTGTCCACATTTACGCAGTGCTCGATAGCTTCTCCCATTTGGTCATCG
>JAZNOC010000012.1:0-4183 GCA_045580605.1 Clostridia bacterium
CTCAGGGACAATATTGAGAAAAAATTTGCGTTTGACAGTGCAAATCGCATAATAGATTTTATCCTTGAGTGCAAATAATTTGTTAATAACACCTCTTATTTATTGACACAGTATTTTTAAAGTGATACCATACTGTAAATACGCCTTTTAAGGAGGATTTAAAATGGCAGGTATTTTAGATAAGATTTTCGGCACCTATTCTGAGCGCGAGCTTAAGAAAATCAAGCCCATTATGGAAAAGGTACTTGAGCTTGAAAGCGTATATATAAATTTAAGCGACAGCGAGCTTAAGGCAAAGACAAATGAATTTAAGGAAAGACTTAAAAACGGCGAAACCACAGACGATATTTTGCCCGAGGCATTTGCCGTTGTGCGCGAGGCATCGGCAAGAGTTTTGGAGATGCGCCACTTCCCCGTTCAGATTATCGGCGGTATAGTGCTTCATCAGGGCAGAATTGCAGAAATGAAAACAGGTGAGGGTAAGACGCTTGTTGCCACGCTTCCTGCATATTTAAATGCACTTACGGGCGAAGGCGTGCATATTGTAACCGTTAACGATTACCTTGCCCGCCGAGATAGCGAATGGATGGGCAAGCTGTACCGTTTTTTAGGACTTTCAGTAGGTCTTGTTGTAAGCCAGATGGAAACTGAAGAAAAGCAAAAGGCTTACGCAGCTGACATTACCTATGGAACAAACAACGAATTCGGCTTTGATTATCTTCGTGATAATATGGTCATTTACAAAGAAAATATGGTGCAGCGCGGGCACAACTTTGCAATCGTCGACGAGGTTGACTCAATCCTTATTGACGAGGCAAGAACACCGCTTATAATAAGCGGTGCAGGTGAAGAATCAACTCAGCTTTACCAGATTGTTGACAGATTTGTCCGCACACTCACTTACTCTAAATTTAAAGAGCTTAATGACAAAGAAGATAATGATGTTCAGGATGCAGATTATATCATAGATGAAAAGGCAAAAACCGTAACTCTTACAGAGCGCGGCATTAAAAAGGCGGAGGAGGCTTTTAATCTTGAAAACCTTTCCGACCCCGAGAATATGACGCTTTCGCACCACATCAATCAGGCAATCCGTGCTTATGGAATAATGCACCGTGATGTAAACTATGTTGTTAAAGACGGTGAGGTGCTTATCGTTGACGAGTTTACGGGCCGAATTATGATTGGCAGACGCTACAGCGACGGACTGCATCAGGCGATTGAGGCTAAGGAAAATGTTAAGGTTGAGCGTGAGAATAAAACGCTTGCAACAATTACCTTCCAGAACTATTTCCGTCTGTACAAAAAGCTTAGCGGTATGACCGGTACTGCAAAAACAGAGGAAGAGGAATTCAGGGGAATTTACGCACTTGACGTTATTGAAATTCCTACAAATAAGCCTCTTGCACGCAAAGACGAAAACGACCAGGTTTATAAAAACCACGCAGGCAAGCTTAAAGCCCTTGCGGATGAAATCGAGCGTGTGCACAAAACAGGTCAGCCTATCCTGGTCGGTACGGTAACCATTGATAAATCGGAAGAAATAAGCGAACTTTTAAAACGCCGCGGAGTTAAGCATCAGGTGCTTAACGCAAAGCATCACGATAAAGAGGCAAAGATTGTTGCTCAGGCTGGCAAAAAGGGTGCAGTTACGATTGCTACCAATATGGCAGGCCGTGGTACAGATATTATGCTTGGCGGTAACGCTGAGTATCTTGCAAAAAACGATATGGCAAAGCTTGGGTATGACGACTATCTTATCTCCGAGGCTACAGGCTTTGCAGATACCGACGACGAAAAAATCATCGAGGCAAGAGAAAGGTTCTCAGAGCTTTATCAAAAGCACAAGGACGCAATCGCTGATGAGGCTCAGGAGGTCCGTGATTTGGGTGGTCTTTACATCATAGGTACCGAGCGCCACGAATCGCGAAGGATTGACAATCAGCTCCGTGGACGAAGCGGAAGACAGGGCGACCCCGGTCGTTCAAGATTTTTCCTTTCACTTGATGATGACCTTATGCGTCTTTTCGGCGGAGAGAGGATTGAAAGGCTCGTTACTACCCTTCGTATCCCCGACGACGAGCCTATTGAACAAACAATACTCACAAGCGTTATTGAAAACTCGCAAAAAAAGGTTGAGGGAAAAAACTACGGTATAAGAAAATACGTTCTCCAGTATGACGACGTTATGAATCAGCAGCGTAATATAATCTACGAGCAGCGAAACAAGGTTCTTAACGGTGAAGATATACACGACTCAATTATGCAGATGATTGATGAAATTGTGCACAATGCATTTTCAACGTATGCTCAGGACGAATTTCCTGACAACTGGAATATGGCAGGGCTTGTTGAATATCTTGAAAGAATGTTTTTTACACCAGATACTCTTGACTTCGAAAAACGTGATTATAATTATATAAACCGAGAAGAGCTTACTCAGGAAGTTCTTGAAATGGCACACAAGGCTTATGAGGCTCAGGAAGAGCTTTTCGGGAGCGCAATGCGAGAGGTTGAGCGCGTTGTAATGCTCAGGGCAGTCGATGCACGCTGGATGACGCATATCGACGATATGGACCAGCTCAAGAGTGGTATAAATTTGCGTGCCTACGGTCAGCATGACCCCGTTCAGGAATATAAATTTATTGGCTTTGATATGTTCGAGGAAATGGTTGCTGCAATCCGTGAGGAAACGGTGAGAACGCTTTTCCACGTTCGTCCGCAAACGCAAATTGAAAGAAAAATGGTAGCAACACCTACCACCGCATCACACGGCGACGGCTCCGATACTAAGCGCCCTGAACGCAGAAGCTCGGAAAAAATAGGCCGAAACGACCCATGCCCCTGCGGTAGCGGGAAAAAATATAAAAACTGCTGTATGCAAAAGGATTGATTTTATGTTAGTTGAATACGATAATATACGCCTTGAGCTTGCTTCGCTCGAAAAACCCATCGAAGAGCTTGGCGTTGCACTTGATGTAACAAGTGCACTTAAAAAAATTGAGGAGCTTGAGAAAGACTCCCTTGCGCCTGATTTTTATAATGACGCAAAAAACAGTCAGAAGGTGCTTCGTCAGATAAAGGAGCTTAAGGCAAAGGTTGACAGCTTCGACAGTCTTAAAAGAGACTGGGAGGATGCCTCCACCTTAGTCGAGCTTGCAATTATGGAGGATGATGACACGCTTCTTGAGGAAATTACGACGGGATTTAATGCTCTTAACGAAAAGCTTGAAACAATGAAGCTTGAAACGCTTCTATCAGGCCCTTACGATAAGAACAATGCAATTATCACTCTCCATGCAGGTGCAGGCGGAACAGAGGCGCAGGACTGGTGCCAGATGCTTTACAGAATGTATCAGATGTGGGCAGAAAAAAGAGATTATAAGGTTTCTGTTCTTGATATATTGGATGGTGATGAAGCAGGTCTTAAGGGTGCAAGTATTCTTATTGAAGGCCTTAACGCATACGGCTTTGCAAAATGCGAAAAGGGAATTCATCGCTTGGTAAGAATTTCACCATTTGATGCTGCAGGCAGAAGACACACCTCTTTTGCGTCAGTTGAGGTTATGCCCGATATTGAAGATGATATCGAAATCAATATTAACCCCGACGACCTTCGTATTGATACCTACAGAGCAAGCGGTGCAGGCGGTCAGCACGTTAACAAAACAAGCTCCGCAATAAGAATTACACATATCCCCACAGGCGTTGTTGTAGCGTGTCAGAATGAACGCAGCCAGTTCCAGAATAAAGATGCTGCAATGAAAATGCTTAAGGCTAAGCTTATGGAGCTTGCCGAAGCTGAACAAAAAGAAAGAATAGAAGACATCAAAGGTGTTCAAAAGGAAATCGCCTGGGGCAGCCAGATTCGCTCGTATGTGTTCCACCCCTACACAATGGTTAAAGACCATCGTACAAACTTCGAGGTTGGTAACATCAGCTCCGTAATGGACGGAAACATAGATGGATTTATAAATGACTACTTAAGAAAAGCAAGTCTTGGTCAGGTTGAGACAAAATAATAAAAAGAGCTGAACGGTTGGCCACCACCAGACAAGGAAGTATTGTCCTAAAAATCGTCTTTTTGACGAATTTCTGCGTTAAAAAACGCCCATATCCGTCAGGATTATGTGCGTTTTTTGCCTTGAACTTCATTCAAAAATTTCAATTTTAGGATGCAGAG
>JAZNOC010000013.1:0-3779 GCA_045580605.1 Clostridia bacterium
GGTTGTTTTTATGAAGAAAAACGGTGCAGAAAAGCTTTTTTCGAAAATGATTGACCGCGAATATTCAGAGATTGCCGACATTCCCGAAGATAAAATTTATGAAGAAATAATTGATGAAGAAGTCCTTGTAGATGAAGAAAAAGATGAGGATTATTACTCGAACAGAATAGCCAAAGGCTACGGACTTACAGACAACAAAATTTAAAAGGTTTAAAAAAGCTGCAAACTCACGTTTACAGCTTTTTTATTATTCCACGCTATAAAGATATGCCTCAGGGTTTATAACAACATCTTCCTGCCACACCTCAAAATGCAGATGTGCACTTTCCTTACTTTCAACACTGGCACTTTTTCCAACCTTTGCAATTATCTGCCCTGCCTTAACCTTGTCCCCTTTTTTAACGTCTGTTTTCTTCTTAAGGTTTTTATACTTGGTTACAAGACCACCGTCGTGCTCTATTTCAATGGTATAGCCCCAAAGCTTGTCCTTATATACTTTTGTTACCGTTCCGTCCCATGCAGCACAGACGTCATCTCCATCCTCCGCCGCATAGTCAATGCCCGTATGCGCACGCCAGTCCTCCATGGTCTTTGAGTATACTGCCGTTTGAGAATACTTGTTTAAAACAACATTTCCGCATGGAAAAAGCATACGGGTTATTTCTTTTTTATCCTCCTTTTTCTCTTCGAAGGTATCCTTTTCAACTAACGCTTTGGCAGACGCAGGTGCGTCCTCTTCCTCCTGAGTATTTTTAGGCATAGGAACAGTGCCGGTATATATTTTTAATTCTTCTGCCCTGTTATTATTTCGAAGAGCTGACGCACGACCAATCAAAAAACTAAGTAAAAATACTGATACAACTGCTATAACAATAAAAAATGTCTGCATTTTTTTCATAAATTTACACCTCCGTATATATTATTTCCGTAAAGGTAGGCTTTAAACATCAAACTTTCATAAAATCAAGCTCTGTACCTGTATAATAGTGCATAAGAATTTTATCGTAGGTATAGCCCTCCTTAGCAAGCTCATTTGCACCATACTGGCTCATCCCCACGCCGTGTCCGTAGCCAAGCACATCAAAATGAACATTTTCGTTACTTGCCGTTATTGCAAAGCACGCACTCCTTAGGTTAAAAAGCGAACGTATTTTACTTCCCGTAAAGCTTTGCCCTCCTATCGTTATGCTCTTTACTGCACCGCCGTCGCTAAGGTTTATCTGACCGATATCAGACGGCGAATTTACTTTTGCAAGAGCGTTTTCGGCAGAAATTATTTTTTGAAACTCCTGAAAACTCACATCAGCAGAGGAATAAAAGTTTGGTGCGCTTTCTTCACCGTGGCTTTCAACGCTTACTAAGTACGGTACCGTTCCGCCCCATACATCCTTTGAACTTTCGGTTCTGCCCCCGCCCGATTGCGAGTGAAAAACTGCAAGTGCTGCATTCCCCTCGTATGTAATAATTTCGCCCTTGGTAAGATTTACTGCATCCTTTATCTTTTTTTCATATTTTTCTGCGTTTACGCCCCAGTCGGTGCGTGCCTTTTCCATTGTTTTGTATGCCTTGCAGTGAGAAAAATCGGTACACACATCGGCATCGGGGTGTTTTTCGTTTTTGGGAGAATTTTGCTTGTACACAGCGTAGCTGCGTGCAGCAACAGCCTGAGCTTTTATTGCCTCAAGTTCAAATGAAGCAGGCATTTCAGCCGATACAACACCCACCAGATATTCTTCCAACGCAACACTTTTTACTTTATTTTCATCGGCAAAAAAAACATCTATCATTGCTTGTTCATCTTTTAAAGATGCCTTTCCCTCAGGGCTTTCCTTTGCCTGCATAATAAAAAAAACCGTAATCGGCAAACACAGCGATGTAATAATAAAAAACACAATAATTGCAGCTAACTTTTTCAACATTCATCACTCCCCTACTTTAAATATAATATTTTTTTGCGGCAATAGAACTTTTAGTTGAAATATACTTATATATATGGTATAATAATGAAATATCAAATTATCGGGAGATGATATTATGGAAAAAAACAACAATATACTCAGTGGGATTTGTAATCTGTCCGATGATGTTTATTCTATTGACAAATCACTTTATGGTAAATATAACGCAAAAGTTGGTCTTCGTAATTCCGATGGAACGGGCGTTTTAGTTGGGCTTACAAAGGTCGGCGAGGTTCACGGTTACATCATGGATGACGGTGAGAGACTTCCTGATGAGGGTATCCTTCGCTACCGCGGCATAAACATCAAACACATTGTTGATGCTTGCCAAAGGGAAAACCGCTTTGGCTATGAAGAAACTGCGTATCTTCTTTTGTTTGGCAAGCTTCCCACAAAAAGTGAGCTTGAAAACTTTACACAGTATCTTTCTTCGGTACGCTCACTTCCGAGCAACTTTACTGAGGATATGATTCTTAAAGCTCCCAGTAAAAACATTATGAACAAGCTTGCACGCTGCGTTCTTGCTACGTATTCTTACGACGAGAATCCTGACGATACCTCGGTTGAGAATGTTCTTCGTCAGTCCTTTGAGCTTATCGCAAGAATGCCAACAATGATAGCTCACGCTTTTCAGGCTAAAAGGCACTACTACGACGGTGAAAGCCTTATACTTCATACACCCCGCCCCGAATATACAACTGCACAAAACTTTTTGCATATGATGCGTCCGAATAACGAATTCACAGAAACGGAAGCACGCATTGTCGATTTGGCACTTATTCTTCACGCAGAGCACGGTGGCGGTAACAACAGCTCATTCACAACGCACGTTGTTTCATCAAGTGGCACCGATACCTACAGTGCAATTGCTGCAGCAATAGGCTCACTTAAGGGACCTAAGCACGGCGGTGCAAACGAAAAGGTCGTTGCAATGATGGAGGATATGAAAGAGCATATCACCGATATTACCGATGAGGAGCAAATCAGAAATCACGTTATCAAGCTTCTCAAAAAAGAAGCGTTTGACAAAACAGGTCTTGTGTACGGCATTGGCCACGCTGTTTATACCTTGAGCGACCCGAGAGCAATTATGCTTCGTGAGGGTGCAGAAAAGCTCGCAAAGGAAAAAAATATGGAAGACGAGCTTCATATGTACGATTTGGTTGCAAAACATACAATCGATTTGTTTGAGGAAGTTACGGGCAAGCAAAAAGCACTCGCAATCAATGTTGACTTTTACAGCGGATTTATTTATAAAATGCTTGGCATTCCGTTTGATGTTTACACACCTATGTTTGCACTTGGCAGAATTACAGGCTGGTGTGCACACAGACTTGAGGAGATTACAGTTTCAGAAAAAATCATTCGTCCTGCGTATAAAAGCGTTTATAAACGCAGAGATTTTGTTGATATTGAAAATCGCTAATTTGGAGGTTTTATTATGGCAGAGGGTTACTCAAATTTTATTCATGACATCATTGATTCCGACCTTGCTGAAGGGCGCGAAGACCACGTTCACACACGTTTTCCTCCCGAGCCTAACGGTTATCTTCATATAGGCAGTGCCAAGGCTATATGGATAAATCACAGTACTGCAAAAAAATATAACGGACTTTTCAATCTTCGTTATGACGATACCAATCCCACTAAAGAGGATAATGAGTTTGTGCAGGCTATTGAAGAGGACCTTCGCTGGCTTGGTGCATATCCTACAGGTGGAATATGCTACGGCAGTGATTACTTTGACAAGTGCTATGAGTTTGCCTGCAAGCTTATAAAAGACGGCAAGGCATTTGTTTGTGATCTTACTCAGGAAGAGAT
>JAZNOC010000014.1:0-9664 GCA_045580605.1 Clostridia bacterium
TTCCTTTCCCCAAAAAGCAGGGTCTGCTTTTCGGGGTCCCCGAAAGTCGCAAGACTTTAAGGGGAAAAGGAGCAAACGAGCGACAAGTTTAAGTTTTACTAAACTTAAACCATAGCGAGCCTTGCGACGCTCGAGAGGCGAGGTTTGTTCGTAGCAAAAGGCATCAAAAAGAAAAAACACCGCCTATAGCGGTGTTTTCTCCTATATTCCAAACACAAACCCTAAAATCTCAATGTATATTTATCTTATTTATTTTTGTCTCGCCTTTTGCGTTCTGGGCAATTTTAACATCCCGTATTACTCCAAGAAGTCTTTGAGCTTCTTACTCCTGCTTGGGTGTCTGAGCTTACGAAGAGCCTTTGCCTCAATCTGACGAATTCTCTCACGTGTTACCTGAAATTCGCCGCCGACCTCTTCAAGTGTTCTCGCTCTGCCGTCCTCAAGACCGAAACGCAGACGAAGAACCTTTTCTTCACGAGGTGTAAGCGTATTCAAAACATCAATGAGCTGCTCTTTAAGAAGCATAAACGATGCCGCCTCGCTCGGTGCGGGAGCGTCGTCATCGGGGATGAAGTCGCCAAGATGGCTGTCCTCCTCCTCGCCGATAGGTGTTTCAAGAGAAACAGGCTCCTGTGCAATTTTCATTATCTCACGGGCTTTTTCAATGCTCATACCCATTTCCTTTGCGATTTCCTCAGTGGTTGGTTCACGACCAAGCTCCTGAAGAAGCTGACGTGATACCCTTATGAGCTTGTTGATTGTTTCAACCATATGAACGGGAATTCTGATTGTTCTTGCCTGATCGGCGATTGCACGGGTGATCGCCTGTCTTATCCACCACGTTGCATAAGTACTGAACTTGTAGCCCTTTGTATAGTCAAACTTTTCAACCGCTTTGATAAGACCAAGGTTACCCTCCTGAATAAGGTCAAGGAAAAGCATTCCTCTGCCTACGTAACGCTTTGCAATACTTACAACAAGCCTAAGGTTTGCCTCCGTAAGCTTTTGCTTTGCTTCTTCGTCGCCCTGTGCCATACGCTCGGCGTATTCAATCTCCTCTTCAGGTCCGAGAAGCGGCACCTTACCGATTTCCTTAAGATACATTCTTACATGGTCATCGACATTTATGCCCTCGGGCACAGAGAGGTTGTCAAGGTCTTCCTGCTCCTCCTGCTCCTCCTCAATCTTCTTGATTTCCTGGTCAATATCGCCCTCTACGCCTACAACGTCTATACCAAGGGCTTCAAGGCTGTCATGGATTTTTTCAATCTGCTCAGGCTCAAGCTCAATTTCAGAGAGAGCATCCTCAATTTCATTTTCTGTGAGAACGCCTTTCTGCTTGCCTTTTTCAATCAGTTCTTTGATAATTGCCTTGTTATTTACATTTTCGCCCATAATTATTTACCACCTTTTTTGTTTTTCTCTTTTAACAGTTCTGACAAAAGCTCGATGTTTCCCTCGTCCTGAGCCTTTTTAATTCTGTCGTTAAAAATTTCATCCTCAAGTACGTTTTTAAAATCCTCGGCCGCAAGTAAAATGTTCGAAACGCTTCCGCCCGACATAAGCACGTTAGAGAGCTCTTTTTCCTTGCCTGCCATTTTGTTTAAAAGGTATTCATCACACGCACCCTTTTCACCGCTTCCGTAGTATTGGGTGATGTGGCTAAATATTTCTTTATGTATTTCGTCCGAGAAGCTCTCCTCCGAGAACTTGTCCCCAAACATCTGATATGTTTTTACGCTTTCCGCAAGCATTGCCAGAAAGCCCGCCTCTGCACGGCGTCGCCTGCTGTTTTGGGGAACTACCGTAGCCTGAGAGTTGTTCACGGCTTTTCGCAGTTCTGCCGAGACTTCTTTTCTTGCGTTTTTTGAGTTCATTTTCCGCACTTCGCTGTTTATCGACTCAATGCTTATGCCGCTTTTAATTGAAAGCTGGTTTATATAAACCTCACGCTCAACCGAATTTGACATATTCGCAAAAATTACTGCCGCTTTTTTTATTGTGTCGATTTTCTGTGCGGGATCGTTAAGGTCTGCCCCTCGAAGAATAAGGTCAAGCCTGTGCTCCGTTACTGTTTTGGCTTTTGTTATAAGCTCCTCAAATTTTACTGCGCCGTATTTTTTGATAAATTCATCGGCATCCTTTGCACCCTGCATTTCAATCACGCGGAGTCTGGTATCAAACCTTGAAAAAATCTCGGCGGCACGCTCGCACGCTTTTTGCCCCGCCTCATCACTGTCATAGCAAAGGTATACGGGGCTTTTTGAAATGAGCCTTGCCTGATGCTCCGTAAGCGCCGTTCCACAGCCTGCAACAGCGGCATCAATCCCTGCTTGATGAAGTGATATAACGTCCATATACCCCTCAACCAATATATAATACCCACGCTTGCTTTTTTTAGCAAGGTTTAGTGCAAATAAGTTTTTTCCCTTATCGTAAACGACGCTCTCGGGCGAATTCATATACTTTGCACCGTCGCCCGTCATAATTCTTCCGCCAAAACCTATGATGTTGCCACGCACATCTATAATCGGGTACATAATTCTGTTACGAAAACGGTCGTAGACGTTACCCTTTTCGTTCTTTATGCACAGACCCGCCTCAACCAAAAGCTCCCTCTTCCAGCCTTTTTTCTGCAGGAAGTTGAGAAGCGCACCCCATTCATTAGGTGCAAAGCCAAGCCCGAATGCCGCAATCGTTTTTCCCGAAAGTGCACGCTTGGTAAGGTAGCCTCGTGCCTCCTCGCCTTTATCTGAAAGCAGGCATTCCCTGAAAAACCTTGCCGCATCACGATTCATATCATAAATATTTTGTTTTTTCTGCTGATTTATGCCGTATCTGTCATTTGTGTTTTCGGGAAGGGTTATCCCCGCACGCTCCGCCAGAAACCTGAGAGCATCAGAGAATTCGAGCCCCTCGGCATTCATTATAAACTGAATAACGCTGCCGCCTGCACCGCAGCCAAAGCAGTGGTAAAGCTGCTTGTCCGCACTGACATGGAAAGACGGCGTCTTTTCTCTGTGAAACGGGCAACACCCCATAAAGTTACTGCCCGACCTTTTAAGACGCACATATCCCGAAACAATATCCACAATATCGTTTGCCGCAATAATTTCAGAAACAACATCTTCGGAATAAAAGCCTGCCATGGTTTTTTCCTTTCTGCGTTATATATTCTTGTTACTATATTTTACAAAAATTCGCAAATTCCTTTTTTTTGAGAAATTTTTTTGAAAAAATTTTAAAAAAGCACTTTACAAGCCTTAAATTATGTGCTATACTGTCTACGTTATGCGGGAGTGGCTCAGTGGTAGAGCGTCACCTTGCCAAGGTGAACGTCGCGAGTTCGAATCTCGTCTTCCGCTCCAAACAAAAGCACTTCATATGAAGTGCTTTTGTTTTTGCCTTGCGGACGCAAAAAAGCACCGACTCAGTCGGTGCTTTTCTTATTTTAACAACATTGAACTGTTATAAAGTGAATTTGAGTACAGGAAAAGTGCATCCTGACCTTCGTTAAACTCCACGAACTCACCTATAAGTGCAGAGGGGATATATCGTAGGTCAACAAGTGTTACTTTTTTATATGCCCCTGCAAAAAGCGGTGCAAGGCTCGACGAAAACGAATCACGGAAAATCACAAGCTCACGCTCCGTCTTTGCGTTTTCGCACTCAATTGTAACAATCGGCTGTGCGCCTGAAAGGAAAACATCATATCCGTCCATCCCGCCAAATTTTTCGGTTGCGTATACTTTTTTAGAGAGAGTATCCTCAACGCCAAAGTCCTTCTTCAAAACTTCGGGGTCTATGCCGTAGACCTTAGCATTATCTGTATACTTACTTGTCATATATACAAGCTCGTCAGGTTCGGCGCTAAGTGCTGCCTGCCCCCAATACACACCGTAAAATGGAGAAAGAGTTTCTTTTTTGTACTCATTTTCGGGAGTTAAATATTTGTCCATACCCATTCCCTTGGCAAGAACACTTAAAGTCCCAAAAATTTTATCCTGAGACCAATGCGTGTCCGTTTTATAGTAATCGGAAAGCTCGAGCGAGCCTAAAACATCGATATAGCTTGCATCCTCAATGTTTTCATCCAAAAGGGTTAAAAGCTTGTCGTAGTCAAACGCCTTTTCCTCAAGAAAATAGTTCTTTTCCGGAATTACACTGTAATACACGTTCATACCACCGAGGTACTTTTTTGTGATGGAGTTTATAAGGTTTGTGCCATACAAAACCTGCTTTTCATCAAGCGGGCTGTCTTTTTTAAATATGCTCCCGCCATCAAGCCAAAGCCCGTTAACATCCTTTTGCTTTAAAAGCGAGTAGCGAACCCTTGCGTTTATCTTTCGCATCAACTCCCTTGCGGGGAACTGGTCGAGAAGATACGTCTCGAGCTTTTCTGAAAAAGCGGTTGAAAAAACGCTTTCAGATGAAAAATCGCTCGTTTGGCTTAGCTTTCTACGCTCTGCGTAGGAAACATCACTGTCGGGAATTAAAAAAGACATAGCACAAAACGCAAGGATAATTACAGCAAATATTGAAATCGTCAGAATATCTTTTATCTTTTTCATAATTAAAACCTGAAATATAAAAATGGATTAAAGGACCCGTTTATTATAAACGCCGTTGCAACAATCAGAATGAGCGCTGAGCACACAGGCTCAAGCACCACTGCGGTGTGCTTTGTAAATGAATTCCACACCTTTTTGGGAAGATTTGTACTTCCTATGATTGCAACTATAAGAATGAGTGCATAGCTCTGCAGATTATAGGTAGTTTGACTGCTTACGAGCGGAATATCCGCAAAGCCAAACATTGCCGTAAAATGCTCCCACACGCCTAAAAGGCCGTCAGCATTAAATATAACAAAGCTTACAAGCACCAAAGCAAGAGTATACACGTGCTTAAGTGCTTTTGGCATTTTTTCGATAATTCTACCAAGCCACAGTTTTTCTATTGCAAGAACAATGCCGAAAAACACTCCCCACAAAACAAAATTCCACTGTGCGCCGTGCCAGAAGCCCGTGAGTATCCATACAACTGCAATATTGCGCACCCATTTGAGTGCACTTACACGGTTCCCGCCAAGGGGGATATACACATAATCTCTGAACCAACTGCCAAGCGTCATATGCCAACGACGCCAGAATTCCGTAATTGAACGGGATATAAACGGATAGTTAAAGTTTTCGGGAAAATTAAACCCGAAAATCTTACCAAGACCAATTGCCATATCGCTGTAGCCCGAAAAATCGAAATAGATTTGCAGAGAAAATGCCACTGCGTTAAGCCAGTAAAACAAAACTGACTTTTCGTCGCTTGCAATAAAGTTTGCACAAATTTCGCCCAGGAGGTTTGCAATCAAAACCTTTTTTCCTAAACCAACACAAAACCTGCGTATTCCCTCAGATGCCATTTCTACTGTGGTTTTGCGGTTTTCGATTTCCTTTTCAACATCTGTATAACGCACAATCGGGCCCGCGATAAGTTGCGGGAACAGGCAAACATACGTTGCAAAGCTTGCGAGGTTTTTCTGCGCCCTTGCGTCGCCCCTGTAAACATCTATCGAATAGCTCATCGTCTGGAACGTAAAGAAGCTTATACCAATAGGCAGTCGAATATTCAAAAGAGGTATTTCGGCTGAAAAAAGCGTATTTACCGTTGATATGAAAAAGTCGGTATACTTGAAAAATCCAAGCATTAAAAGATTTATTACAATCGCCGATATAAGCGCAATTTTTGCCTTTTTTTCGCCACGGTGCTTTTCTATATAAAGGCCGTGCAGCCAGTCGGAAAGCGACGAGAAAAGCAGTAGCAGTGTATAAATCGGCTCGCCCGAAAAATAGAAAATAAGGCTTACGATAAGCAAAAACGCATTTCGCCACTTTTTAGGAATTACAAAGTACAGTGCCGTAAACGGCAGAAAAAAGTATAGAAAAGTAATACCTGAAAAAAGCATATTTACTCCCTATCAAAATTTACTTACAATCTTGTTTGCAGTTTCTTTTGAAGACATTACCAAAAGAACGAGGTTACCCTTTGTTCTTACTTCAACTGTTTCTGCCTCGACGCATATCCACTTGCGGGGGTCAGCATTCGCTTTAACCTTTGATGCAAAAGCACTGACGTCAGTACCCTCGGGAAGTCTTACAAGAACAACTGAATGTGCAAAGGAGCCCATCATCGGCTCACTTACATAGCCTTCTGCACCCTCAACATAATCTGCAAAAGTGTAAAACGAGAAGTTTTCCTTGTCAAGCTCAATTTCGCCAAGCATGGGCATTTCGCCAAGGTTTGATGTTATTGATGACATTATTTCAGAAAGAGGACGTGTGTCGCCCTGAGGTTTTGAAGGCTTTTCTTCTTCCTTGGGAGTTTCAGGCTTCTCTTCCTTGGGTTTTTCTTCCTTTTTTTCCTCCTCTTTCGCCTCTTCTTTTTCGTCTGCAGGTTTCTCTTCCTCCTGCTGCCCCTCTTCCTCGGAAATTTCTTCCTCTGTTTCAGCGTTTGTTTCTACCTTAGTATCGTTTTCAACCTCTTTATCGGTTGTGGTGGTCTTTGCACCGCACGCTGAGAATGCAAGCACCAAAGCCATAAGTATAACTAATATTGTGTTCTTCATAAATTTTCTCCTTTAGCATAAATTCAAATTGAGTATATCATACAGCGAACATACCCGTCAACTCAAAAATATTACCATTCAATTAATATATGGTTTTGTAAACCAATCGCTGTTTGCGAGGCTGATTTTCCCCAAAAGTAATTGCACTGTCAAAACACTCTGCCGCTTCTTTTATCAGGCTATCATTATTTGTGTAAAGCGCTGCAATTTTTTCGCCACTCACAACATAATCACCAGTTTTTTTATGCATTATTATGCCCGCGGAAAAGTCAATCAAATCTTCCTTTTTTTGCCTGCCGCCGCCAAGCTTAACACATGCAAGTCCTGTTTTTTCGGTATCAATATGCGTTATATAGCCATCCTTCTTTGCGATAATATTTTTCTCATATTTTGCCTTTGGGAAAAGACATAGGTTGTCTATCCACTGCGTATTTCCGCCCTGTGCCTTTATCCACTGCTTAAATTTTTCGAAAGCAGTGCCGTCTGCGAGAGCTTTTTCTGCAAGATTTCTCATTTCGTTTATTTCTTTCCCAAGAGCCATTGATGCCATATTTGCCGCCAGTTCAATGCAAAGCATGCGAAGCTCATCATCTCCCTTGTTTTTAAGTATTTCTATGCTTTCAATAACCTCGAGGGAGTTTCCAATGTTTTTACCAAGCGGAACATCCATATTTGTTATAAGCGCGCGAGTGTTTCTTCCGTTTGATTTGCCGATCTGCACCATGCACTCTGCAAGACGCTCTGCATCCTCAGCAGTTTTCATAAAGGCACCGCTGCCGTACTTTACATCGAGCACGATATTCTTTGCCCCTGCTGCAAGCTTTTTGCTCATAATGCTTGACGCAATAAGGGGGATGCTGTCTACCGTTGCAGTAACATCGCGCAGAGCATAAATCTTTTTGTCGGCTGGTGCAAGATTTGAGCTTTGTCCGATAACTGCAATGCCGACCTCCTGCGCCTGACGGATAAATTCTTCAGGCGTGAGCATTGTTTTGTAGCCCTCTATTGACTCGAGCTTGTCTACCGTGCCGCCCGTGTGTCCAAGACCACGCCCCGACATTTTTGCAATTTTACATCCAAGGCACGCTGCAAGTGGCATTACAACAAGTGTTGTTTTATCCCCTACTCCGCCCGTGCTATGCTTGTCTGCCGAAAGAGAGCCGAGCATTGACAAATCCACTATGTCGCCCGAATTTGCCATTTCAAGCGTAAGGGCGGAAACTTCACTCTCATTCATTCCTTTAAGGCATACTGCCATAAGAAAAGCAGACATCTGATAATCAGGGGTACTTCCGTCAGTGTATCCTTGAACGAGTCTTTTTATCTGTGCATCAGTAAGAGCTTCGCCTCTTTTTTTCGCCGATATAATCTCGTACATACTACACCTCCAGATTAAAGCTTAGTGGAATAAGTTCACCGAGGGTATATTCTTTTATTTCCGAGCCGTTTGACAAATAGATTTTAAAATCCTTATCACAAAACTCCGTCATAAACTGACGACATATTCCGCAGGGCAGGCAAAAGTCCATTTCCGCGCCTTGCTTTTTGCCGACAATTGCTATTGCCTCAAACTCACGCTCGCCATTTGAAATTGCGGCTGCAAAGGCACTGCATTCAGCGCAGATTGTTGCGCCAAAGGATGCGTTTTCTGCGTTGCATCCGTCATATATTTTGCCATTTTTACAAAGAAGCGACGCCCCCACCGTAAATTTCGAATAAGGAGCATAGGAGTTTTCCGTTACTGAAAAGGCTCTTTTTATAAGTTCTTTTTTCATGCCCTACACCCTTTCTGTTATATCATTCTTAAAGCTTTCGCCAAATTTCACCGAAGGCACCGAAAGCCAGTCGCAGATTGTTTTTCCTATATCGGCATACGTTCTGCGAGTGCCGAGGGGGATGCTTTTTATCTTTTCTCCGTAAACTAAAAGAGGAATGTATTCACGGGTATGGTCTGTCCCCGCAAACGCAGGATCGCATCCGTGGTCCGCCGTCAGTACAAGCACATCGTCCTCTCTTAATTTGCCGATTATGTTTTTAAGTCTTAAATCAAAAGCCGAAAGTGCCTGAGCGTAGCCATCGACATCATTTCTGTGGCCGTAAATCATATCAAAATCAACAAGATTTACAAAGCAGAGCCCCTTAAAATCGGTATCTATAATTTCTTCAAGCACGTCGCAGCCGTTTTCGTTGTTTTTAGTAGGAATGGCTTTTGTGATGCCTTTCCCTGCAAAGATATCGTTTATCTTCCCGATTGCAATTACGCTTTTCCCCACATTTTTTATTTTGTCGTTCATCGTTTCGTCAAACGGCGGAATTGAATAGTCGTGTCTTCCGTCAGTGCGTTTAAAAAAGCCTTTTTCGCCTGTAAACGGGCGTGCAATCACTCTGCCGACGCCGTTTTCGCCCTGAAGCAATTCCCTTGCAATTTTGCAATATTCATAAAGCTTTTCACGGGGGATTAGCCCTTCGTGTGCAGCAATCTGAAAAACACTGTCTGCCGAGGTGTAAACAATAAGCTTACCCGTTTTTATATGCTCTTCGCCAAAGTCTTCGATAACTTGAGTTCCCGAATAGGGCTTGTTGCAAAGTACTCCCCTGCCCGTCTTTTCGCAAAATGCATCGATAATATCTTTTCCGAAGCCGTTCGGGAAAGTCGGGAAAGGCTTGTCAAGGACAAGGCCCGCAATCTCCCAATGGCCCGTTGTAGTATCCTTTCCCGCCGATTTTTCCTCGCATCTTCCGTATGCGCAAAGTGGCGTATCCTCTGTTTTAAGAAACTCAAGCCCTTCAATATTTCCAATTCCCATTTTCTTGAGTGTGGGGATATTAAATTTTTGTGATTTACTTATACTTTTAAGTGTGTGTGCCCCCTCGTCGCCGTAAAGGTGGGCATCGGGAAGCGAGCCTGCACCCAGACTGTCAAGCACAATTAAAAAAACTCTTTTCATAAATTTACCCTCCGATTTTATTATATTTAATCTACGGGTAAAATACAAGCATTTTAACGAAAAGCATTGAATTATTCTCATTTTATGGTATAATAAA
>JAZNOC010000015.1:0-6464 GCA_045580605.1 Clostridia bacterium
GTGAATCCATTCCTTCCATAAGCTTTGAAATTTCGGGATACAACATCATAATAAATCTTACCTTTCTTCTAGCCGACGGGAGACAAACCCCCGTAAGCCTTAAATTTGTTAAATTTTTATCCTTTAAATTTGTCGTCCTCGTAAGGCGACCGCCTAACTTCGTCCTCCGCATTCAAATTATATAAAATTTTCCTGCATTTAAGGTCGAGGAGTTTAAAAACTATAAATTTTAATGGAAGACAAAGAAAATTTAAAATATACCTGTCGTATATTCACGGAATTTTCTACAGTCATGCGCAAAATTTATGTTTTTAAACCTTACGGGGTTTATCTCCCGTCGGCTTAAATTCTTCTTTTATATACTCGTAGTTTCTCTCAAGACGGCATTTTTCAGCCTCGATAATTGCTTCAAGCATTTTTACCGAGCCTTCAACAGTGTCGTTTTCGAGTATGTAATTGTATTTTTTTATAAAGTCAAATTCCTGCTTTGCGCGCGAAAGACGCATCTTGATTTTTTCATCATCCTCGGTATTTCTTCCACGGAGCCTGTTTTCAAGCTCTTGCATTGTGGGTGGAACAACAAAAACGAAAACGCCCTCAGGGTAGTGTGAACGCACCTGCATTGCACCCTGAACCTCAATTTCAAGAATAACATCCTTTCCACTTTCTATCATTTTGAGTACGGCGTCCTTCGGCGTTCCATACATATTTCCGCAAAATACTGCGTGTTCAAGGAAACCGTCGTTTTGTACCCTTTCCTTAAAATCGTTTTCGGAAATAAAGTAGTAATTTACACCGTCGATTTCGCCCGGGCGAGGCTCCCTTGTTGTTGCCGATATGGAAAGAGAGCAGTTGTCGTGCGTTTTTATATATTTCTCACAAATTGTGCCCTTGCCCGCACCTGACGGACCCGATACCACAACAAGAATGCCCTTTTTATTCATCGCTAAGACCCCCTCCCGTGTTTAAAGAACCATCTGCTCTCTGCGCAATTGCCTCGGGATGAAGCGCCGAAAGAACCACATGGTCGCTGTCTGTTATAATAACGCTTTGTGTTTTTCTGCCGTAGGTAGCATCGATAAGCATACCGTCCTGACGTGCCTCCTGAATAAGTCTTTTAACAGGAGCGCTTTCAGGCAGGATAATGCTTACAATCCTGATGTCTGACACAAAGTTTCCAAAACCAATATTTATCAGCTTCATACAAGCACCTCTTACTCGATGTTCTGGATTTGTTCACGAAGCTTTTCAATCTCCGCCTTTACGTCAATTACAATGCGTGCAATCGTAAGGTCGTTTGATTTAGAGCCTATGGTGTTTATTTCCCTGTTCATTTCCTGAATAAGAAAATCTATCTTTCTGCCTACTGCATCGCTTGAGGCAAGCATTTGCCTGAACTGCTCGGTATGACTCTTAAGACGGACAGTTTCCTCGTTTGTGTTTACCTTGTCCGAGAAAATCGCAACCTCTGTCATAAGGCGTGCTTCGTCATATTCAGTATTGCCCAAAGTTTCACGCATTCTTTCCTCAAGACGATTCTGATATGCAGTAACGATGTTGGGCGAGTAGTTTTCAATTTCCGTCGTTGCATTTTCAATAAATGTAAGGTGACTGCACAAATCCTCGTAAAGCTTTGCGCCCTCTGCCTGACGCATTTTATCGTAGCCCTCAAGTGCGGCTGAAAGTGCTTCAAGCACTGCTTTTGAGATTTCGTCAGCGTCTTCGTCCTCAGCTTCCACTGTGAAAATATCGGGCAGACGAAGAAAAGTCTCTGCCTTTGCACTGCAGGGGATCCCCAGCTCCTCCGAAAGAACTAAAAGAGCATTGTGATATGAGCGTGCAAGCTCTGCATTGAGGGTTACAACCTCGCCGCTTTTCTGATTATTCTCGACGTTGAAGAAAATGTCAACCTTGCCTCTTTTTATTTTCTCCGATGCTGCTTTTCGAATAACGTCCTCAAGAAAAATGTATATTCTCGGCAGCTTGATGGAAAAATCACTGTAGCGTGAGTTTACAGACTTTATCTCGATAGTAAATGTTTTGCCGTTATATTCTGCTGAGCCGGTGCCATAGCCCGTCATACTTTTTATCATGAAATCATATCCCTGTCGAAAAGTAGTAGTTTTTTAAAGTTCCTCTCCAAGAACATTCAATATGCCAAAGGGCATACCTATACTTGTAAGACATTATACCATACAAAAGGCGTTTGCGTCAACAATTTATAATAGAAAAAAGTCTTTACTATCCGTGGAAATTGTGGTATTATTATAATAACTATAATTATAAAGAGGTGTTGACTTTGGCTCAGCAGAATATTTTTACCTATAAGGATAAGCCGATGGTTCGCCGCGGTGATACCATATACTATGGTGATATGACAAAGAAGTATATCATCATCTTTACAATCAAATCAAAGCATAAAGAGGGCGACCTTGAGGTTGCTGACGAGGTTGTTATCGACCTTTGCACAAATAAGGGTGATAAGAACAAGGTTATTAAAAAAGCCACAAGAGAAAGCCTTTACGAAGCTATTGATATTGCTGAATTCTGGCTTGAGGATGCGCTGGAGAACGGTTAATCATGAAAATGAACGAACAAAACCTTACCATGCTTGCCGACTTTTACGAATTTACGATGGCAAACGGCTATTTTGTTAACGGTATAGGCGACAAAATATGTTATTTTGACCTGTATTTCAGAGCTGTGCCCGATAACGGCGGCGTGGCAATAGTGGCAGGTGTAGAGCAGGTTGTTGAGTATCTTAACGATTTGCATTTTACCGAAAGTGATATAAAGTATCTGAGAAGTAAAAATCTTTTTGATGAAAGCTTTCTTGAATACCTCAAAAACTTCAAGTTTACCTGCGACGTATGGGCAGTGCCCGAGGGCACGCCCGTTTTCCCGAATGAGCCGCTCGTTACGGTAAGGGGGCCTGCAATTCAGGCTCAGCTTGTTGAGACAATGCTTCTTCTTATCGTAAATCATCAGACGCTTATTGCTACAAAGGCAAGCAGAATTGTGCGTGCGGCACAGGGCCGTGCAGTGATGGAGTTTGGATCAAGAAGAGCACATGGTACACAAAGTGCTGTGCTTGGCTCAAGGGCGGCATATATCGCAGGATGCGTGGGTACTGCATGTACTCTCAGTGATGAACTTTATGGTATACCTGCACTTGGAACAATGGCACACAGCTGGGTGCAGATGTTTGAGTCGGAGTACGAGGCGTTTAAAACTTATGCCGAGGTTTATCCCGATAGCTGTACTCTGCTTATCGATACCTATAACGTTCTCGGCAGCGGTCTTCCCAATGCTATCAAGGTGTTTAAGGAAGTGCTTTTGCCAAGGGGATGTCGTCCCAAGGGAGTTCGTATTGACAGCGGTGATATTACCTACCTTACAAAGAAAATACGCAAAGCACTCGACAGTGAGGGCTTTGAGGACTGTGCAATCGTTGTATCAAACTCGCTCGACGAGCATATCATAACTGACACGCTTGCACAAGGTGCAAAGATTGACTCATTTGGTGTTGGTGAACGCCTTATAACTGCTAAAAGCACGCCCGTTTTCGGCGGAGTGTACAAGCTTGTTGCGGTTGAGGAAAACGGCGAAATTGTACCCAAGATTAAGATAAGCGAAAACCCCGCAAAGATAACAATTCCTGATTTCAAGCAGATATACAGACTCTATGATAACGAATCGGGCAAGGCTATTGCAGATGTGCTTACGCTTCATGACGAGGAGATTGACTCTTCAGAGCCGTATGTTATTTTTGATATGGTGCACACATGGAAAAGAAAAACCGTTAAAAATTATACGGCGAAGAAAGTTCTTGTTCAGATTTTTGACAAGGGTAAGTGTGTGTATACATCGCCTAAGCTCAGTGAAATACGAGATTACTGCAAGGCTCAGCTTGATACCATCTGGGATGAGGTTAAGCGTTTTGAAAATCCACATACGTATTATGTTGATTTGTCGCAAAAGCTGTGGGATGTACGAAATTCTCTGTTAGAGAAATTCTCAAAATAATGATAAGCTGTGGATTTTCCACAGCTTATTTAGACCGAGGGGAAAGATATGAATTTACCTTTTAAAGCCGCCATATTCGATATGGATGGCACAATAATAGACTCGCTCGGGATATGGGAGAAAATTGACTACGATTTTCTCGAAAAAAAGCGCGGAATAAAGGTGCCCGAGGACTATGTCTTTAAAATTGCACCGATGAGCTTTACCGAAACCGCCATTTACACAAAGGAGCGGTTTTCGCTTCCCGAAACGCCCGAGGAGCTTATGCAGGAATGGACCGATATGGCAATTTATGAATATTCCAACAACATCGCTCTTAAGGATGGGGCTCTAGAATATATCAAAAAGCTTAAGGCAGAGGGTAAAAAAATTGTGCTTTGCACAAGCTCACCGAACTACCTTTACGAGCCTGTTCTGAAAAATAATAAAATATATGATATGTTTGACGCCTTTGCAAGTACCTGCGAGGTAGGCGTTGGGAAAACCTTCCCCGATGTTTATTTGCTTGCCACTAAAAAAAGCGGTGTTGAGCCGTGCGAGTGTCTGTGTTTTGAGGATGTAATCGATGCGGCGGCATGTGCAAAATCGGCGGGCATGAAGGTTTGCGGCGTTTTTGATGAACGCAGCCGAAACCACAGGGAGCAAATGATTGAGCTTTGCGATATTTATATCGATAGCTTCACGGAGTTGTTATAAGGAGATAAATATGGATATAAAAGAAATAACAAGTAAAGTTGACCACACACTTTTAAGTACAACGGCAACGGAAAAGGAAGTTTTTGAATTGTGCGACGAGGCTATTAGGTTTAATGCGGCATCGGTGTGCATTCCGCCGTGCTATGTAGCTGCCGCAAAGAAATATGTGGGCGATAAGGTGAAAATTTGCACGGTTATAGGCTTTCCGAACGGGTATCATACAACAGAGGCAAAGTGCTTTGAAGCAGAGGATGCAATTAAAAACGGTGCCGACGAGATAGATATGGTAATAAATGTTGCAAGGCTCAAAAACGGTGAGACGGACTTTGTTTATGACGAAATCTGCCGTCTTCGCAGGGTGTGCAAGGATAAGGTTTTAAAGGTTATCGTTGAAACCTGCCTTTTAAGTGATGAAGAAAAGAGAGAAATGTGCGAACTTGTAACAAGCGCAAAGGCAGACTTTATAAAAACCTCGACAGGTTTTTCGTCGGGCGGTGCAACACTTGAGGACATCCGCCTTTTTAAAGAGTACGTAGGTGAAAATGTCAAAATCAAAGCATCAGGTGGCATACATACCCCTGAGCAGGCGGAAGAGTTTATAAAAATGGGTGCCGACAGAATAGGTGCAAGCAAGGTTATAAAGAGCTTGCTTTAAAAAATTTTGCTAAAGGTATTGATTTTTGGCATTTTTTATATTATAATATGCGTCGTGGGTTATCCACAAGCAAATAAAAGCCGATGTGATGGAATTGGCAGACGTAACGGACTCAAAATCCGTCGGTGGCAACACCGTGTGGGTTCGACTCCCACCATCGGCACCATAAAAAGACAAGCACCCAAAAGGGTGTTTGTCTTTTTATATTGAGGAAGGGAGTCGAACCCTGAGAGGGCAAAAAGCGTAAAAAATGTTGCCAGTGGCAAGATTTTTAGCTTTTTGGTGCGAAGACGGGTACCGAAATGCAAAGCATTTGGGTCGTCAAGCAGGCAAGACGCGAAGCGGCTGTTTCCCACCATCGGCACCACGTCAGAGCAAGCTGTATATCGCTTGCTCTGTTTTTATACAAAAACAGAGTTCGCTCATTTCGCTGCTCTTCCTTTTCGTAAAAAGGCACGCTGCCGCTACCACCTTTTTACGAGACTGTGCCTTTGGCACGCATGGGCAAGCACCCAAAAGGGTGTTTGTCTTTTTATATTGAGGAAGGGAGTCGAACCCTGAGAGGGCAAAAAGCGTAAAAAATGTTGCCGGTGGCAAGAGTTTTTAGTTTTTTTATGTGAAAAATCAGAGTTCGCTTTTTAATTAATTAGTTCAAAAAACTTGAAAAGTTTTGGGAATAAGTAAAAACCGGCAAGATTCATTGAATCTTGCCGGTTTTTGGTCTGAGTGGGGAGACTTGAACTCCCGGCCTCTTGAACCCCATTCAAGCACGCTACCAAACTGCGCTACACCCAGATACATTACCTTAAACATTATAATCAAATGCAAGGGAAATGTCAAGTAAAACTTTTTATTTATTGTAAAAAAAAGAAGATATGTGGTTTGGCCACCACCAGACAAGGAAGTATTGTCCTAAAAATCGTCTTTTTGACGAATTTCCGCGTTAAAAAACGCCCATATCCGTCAGGATTATGTGCGTTTTTCGCCTTGAACTTCATTCAAAAATTTCAATTTTAGGATGCAATGCAGTTTTGAATATCAGATTTTTATATTTAGACAAAGAACAAAAAGTCCGGAGATACTTTCG
>JAZNOC010000016.1:0-2889 GCA_045580605.1 Clostridia bacterium
TCCTTTTCCCCTTAAAGTCTTGCGACTTTCGGGGACCCCGAAAAGCAGACCCTGCTTTTTGGGGAAAGGAAAAGCAATGCTTTGAGCGTAGGTTTTGCGACTATAGCAAAACAAAAGCGATGTCTGCTTTGCTTTGACGACATACGCCTTCGGGCATTCCTCGGCTGCGCCTCGGCTCAGTTTGTCCGTTCTGAACAATTTTTCCTATCCCTTACGGGATGTTAAAATCGCAAAAAATGAAAAGGCACTGTTCGAGTTTGAACAGTGCCTTCCTTAATTATTCATTTTTCACTTTTCATTATTCATTAATACGCTTTGCCCCAGTATACAAGCTTCTTAGCTTCCTTGCCGCAGCAAACGCACTTGTCGGAGATTTTTTCGTCGCCAAATGGCATACAACGTGATGATGCGCCTGTGTCTTCCTTGATTTTGTTTTCACAAGCTTCATCACCGCACCACATTGCCTTTATAAAGCCACCCTTTGAATCTACGACTTCCTTAAACTCATCATAGGTTGTTGCGGCATAGGTGTTTTCCTCTCTATGCTTGAGTGCCTTTTCAAAGAGAGAATTCTGTATATCGTCAAGAAGCTTTGCAACAGTTTCTTCGATATTGTCAAGCGATGCTGGAATTTTCTCGTTTGTATCACGTCTTACAAGTACACAACTGTTGTTTTCAATATCTCTCGGGCCGATTTCAAGACGAACGGGAACGCCCTTCATTTCGTACTCGGCAAACTTCCAACCGGGAGTTTTGTCGGAAAGGTCGATGCCCACCTTAAACGATTTCTTAAGCTGATTGCAAAGCTCGGTTGCCTTTTCGCTTACGCCCTCCTTGTGCATTGCAATAGGAACAATCACAAGCTGCTTGGGAGCAATCTTAGGCGGAAGGACAAGACCGTTGTCGTCGCCGTGCACCATAATGATAGCGCCGATAAGACGAGTTGTAACGCCCCAAGACGTCTGGAAAACGTGGCGAAGTTGGTTGTCCTTGTCAGAATACTGGATGCCAAACGCCTTTGCAAAACCATCGCCAAAGTTGTGGCTTGTGCCTGACTGAAGTGCCTTGCCGTCGTGCATAAGGCTTTCGATTGTGTAGGTTTCCTCAGCACCTGCAAATTTTTCCTTATCTGTCTTTTTGCCCTTTACAACGGGGATTGCAAGATGCTTTTCGCAGAACTCAGCGTATACATTAAGCATACGGATTGTTTCTTCTTGGGCTTCCTCGGCTGTTGCATGAGCGGTGTGTCCCTCCTGCCACAAAAATTCCATACTGCGCAGGAACGGACGAGTTGTCTTTTCCCATCTTACAACGCTGCACCACTGATTGTAGAGCTTTGGCAAATCACGGTAAGAGTGGATGATATTTTTGTAATGCTCGCAGAAAAG
Organism: Clostridia bacterium; assembly: GCA_045580605.1. Lineage (GTDB taxonomy): Bacteria > Bacillota > Clostridia > UMGS1883 > UMGS1883 > UMGS1883. The sequence continues at coordinate 1,389 of JAZNOC010000016.1, forward strand.
CGTCTCGCTCGTCGGGCGAACACACATTCTCTCGCTGAGCTTTTCGCCGCCGCCGTGAGTTACCCACGCAACCTCGGGGGCAAACCCCTCAACGTGGTCCTTTTCCTTTTGCAAAAGACTCTCGGGAATAAACATCGGCATATATACATTTTCGTGCCCAAGCTCTTTAAACATTGAGTCAAGCGTATGCTGAATATTCTCCCAAAGCGCATAAGCGTAAGGACGGAAAACACAGCAGCCCTTGATGCTTGTGTATTCAATAAGGTCAGCCTTTTTTACAATATCGGTATACCAACGGGCGAAATCCTCGTCCATCGGGGTGATGGCTTCAACCATTTTTTTGTCGTTACTCATACTAAAAACCTCAATTTCAATAAACTATTTTCCTATTCTATCAAATAAGCGTATGTTTGTCAACCTTACGGAGGGGCATTCGTGAATGCCCCCTACAACGAAATTTTTAATATCCAAGCATATCCGACAAGCTGTCGTCGTTATCTATCCATTCCTTCTGAACATCAATAACTTTGTAATTTATGTCGTCAATGCGCACAACAACCTTTTCGATGCCTGCATTTATTATATGGCGCTTGCACATCGCACAGCTTGTAGCGTTTTCCACATATTTTCCGTTTGCGCAGTCTCTGCCTGCAAGATAAAGAGTTGCGCCTATCATATCTCTGCGTGGAGCGCTTATGATGGCGTTTGCCTCGCTATGTACACTGCGGCAAAGCTCGTAACGCTCGCCACGGGGAACATTTAACTGCTCTCGTCTGCAGTAGCCCAAATCAATGCAGTTTTTCCTGCCCCTTGGAGCACCTGTGTACCCCGTTGAGATAATCTCATCGTTTTTAACTATAATAGAACCGTAATTTCGCCTGAGGCAAGTACCTCTTTCGAGCACGGTTGCGGCAATATCAAGGTAGTAGTTATGCTTATCACGTCTGTCCATAAAAAACGCCTCCTTTTACTACCAATTTTATTACACAATCCGACATTTGTCAATCAATTTTAAATGCCTGATTTCCAGAAGATTACAGATGTTTGAAGCGCGTTCTATTGCCCAGAAACATATATGAGAAAAAAGATAAATAAATTGGATAAAATGTACTATTTTTGATTGACAAATTTCAGGTTTTTGTGTACAATAATGATACAGTAGAATTACTGTGTTCAATGGGGGAGTGTCCCTATAGGGAAAAAGTGTTTAATTTAAATTACATATATTTTTTGAAAGGAAGGAATTCGTATGAAAAAAACGAAAATCATGTCAATTCTGCTTTCGTTCGTCATGATTGTCGGATTGTTGCCCGGTGTGATGGTTATTACGGCAGCTGACGATGAAGGCGCCGTTGAACCGGAGCATCTGTCGTACATTGCGCCCGACAGTGCGTATGTAAAGCTCTACGGCAACCTTGACAGCAGAAATGCTTCGTTCATCGACGGTATTTCAATGGGAATAACCGACTCGAAGCATGAAAACTACTACGAGCTTGTTAAA
>JAZNOC010000017.1:0-23015 GCA_045580605.1 Clostridia bacterium
GTAACCTGAACTGCCTGACCGAGCTTGATTTCTCCCGCAGTAAGCTTTTTCTCCGTTTTGTTCTTAAACACATCTCCCGATATTTTACCTGCCATATCGTCGGCACTGTGTTTAAGACTTCTCCTGCCCTCTTCAATTTTATTTTTGTTATCACGGGCAGACTCTGTAAGAAGCTTTTGCATTTCCCTTACAATTCTGTCAGCCTCGCTCTTTGCCTGCTCGTAAATTTTCTTTGCATCACGGCGGGCATCCGTAAGAATTTTTTCACGCTTTTGTTCAATGAGCCTACGCTCTTTTTCTGCGTCCTGCCTCTGAGCAACGCTCTGTGCCCTTGCCTCACTCGCACGTGAAAGCTCCTCTTCCGCTTTGGCACGCTGTTTTTCAAGCGTGGAGATAACGTCCTCAAAGCGTGTGCTTTCCCCGTCAAGCTGCTGTTGTGCGTGGTCGATTATATCTTCGCTGAGACCGAGCCTGCGAGATATTGCAAATGCGTTACTCTTACCCGGCACGCCGATAAGCAAACGGTAAGTCGGTTTAAGGCTTGCAACATCAAACTCGCACGCGGCATTTTCAACACGCTCGGTTGAAAGTGCATATAGTTTTATTTCACTGTAGTGAGTTGTCGCACAAATCTTTGCTCCCAAAGAACGTGCACGCTCCAGTATTGCAACTGCAAGTGCCGCACCTTCAACGGGGTCAGTACCTGAGCAAAGCTCGTCGAAAAGGATAAGCGACTTGTAGTCGGCTTTCTCCAAAATTTTTATTATATTGGTCATGTGTGCAGAAAATGTACTTAAGGATTGCTCGATTGACTGCTCGTCGCCGATATCTGCAAACACATTTTCAAACACCGATATTTCACTGCCGTCAGTACATGGTATGCATAGCCCCGATAGAGCCATCACCGTAAAAAGACCGACAGTTTTTATCGAAACCGTTTTACCGCCCGTGTTGGGGCCTGTTATTACTAACGTATCAAAATCACGCCCGAGGTAGATATTCACAGGCACAACCTTTTTTTCGTCAATAAGTGGATGCCGCCCCTGACGAATGTCTATAATTCCATCACTGTTAAGCTTTGGCGCAGTGGCGTTCATCTTAAGAGACAGCTTGCCCTTTGCAAAAATGAAGTCGATTTCAAGAAGCGCAGCGTAATCACGCACTATATCTTCTGCATTTTCGCCCACTTTCCCTGAAAGCTCCTTGAGAATTCTGTCAATCTCGTCTTTTTCCTCGCCCGTTAGAGCACGTAGCTTGTTGTTAATCTCAACCGCCGCCATCGGCTCGATAAAAAGTGTCTGCCCGCTTGCAGAGCTGTCGTGAACAACACCTGCAACGCTTGCCTTGTGTTCGCTTTTTACGGGGATTACGAATCTATCGCCACGCATTGTAACTATCGGTTCCTGCAGTGCCTGAGAGAAACGTGGAGAGTGAATCATTTCATTAAGAACCTCGCGCACCTTAGCGTTGAGAGTACGTTTTTTACGTCTTATTGCCAAAAGCTCACTCGACGCATCGTCCGCCATTTCCTCATCACTTACTATAGCTGAAAAAATGGTCTGCTCGAGTTTTTTATTCTCCGTAACAGATAAAAGCACCTCGTTAAGCTTAGGAAATTCAGACGCAAAATCGTCCTCGTCAAAGTAGCCGATAAAAAGCCTTGACATACGAAGCAGATGTGCCACACCTAATAGCTCTCCCATTGAAAGCACACCGCCCGCCTGCGCTCTTCTCACTGCTCCCGAAACATTTCTTATCGGGCTGATGGGCGGTGCACCCTTTTTGAGTATAAGCCTTTCAGCCTCAACCGTTTGCGCAAGCAGACCTTCAGCAACATATATGTTGCTTTCGGGAAGAGTGCTCATCGCACGCGTTTTTGTTTCCTCGCACACTGCGCAATCTGAAAGCATATCCAATATTCTGTTAAATTCAAGCACACGAAGTGTACGCTTATCCATTACTTACCATTCCTTTTTGATGTGCTTGGGAACTCCGTCAACCCAAACCTGTGAAACCTCGCCCATAATGAGAGGCCTTGCATATTCAAAGAATTCTTCTGTTACGCCATCGCCGTTTTCATTTATCATACTGCGGGGAACAGGCTTTGCAAGGTTTGCAACATCATGAACATCTGCAGTGTCTGTTGTGCATATATAAGGATTGTTTGACACCCTCTTAAGAAGCGCCATCTTGCCCGTTTCGCCGTTTGCTGCAGCGTTTACCGCAGCCTCACCTACAGAAAATGCCTCGTTTACGTCTGTAAGAGATGCACTGTGTGAAGCGCAACGCTGAATTGTCGAAAGCTCTACTGCACGTGTTTTGATTTTAAGGTCCTTTTTAAGCTTTTCAGCTACAACTGCCGCTGCCGCACTGAGCTGAGTATGACCAAAAACGTCCTTTGTGCTTTCAGCACCCTCTTCGCATACATATTTTCCCTCAGGCGTACGAACACCCTCAGACATTGTTATAACAAGAGATTTTTTGGTTTTCTGCAGTTCTCTTACACGCTCTTTTACATACTCGTAATCAAAAGGTACTTCGGGAAGGAAAACCATTGCAGGGCCCTCGCAATCGTCGCCCTTTGAAAGAGCTGAACAAGCAGTAAGCCAACCGGCATCACGTCCCATAATTTCCACAACTGTAACGCTTTCAAGGTCATAAACCAAGCTGTCGCGCACAAGCTCCTTTGTGGTTGTTGCAACAAACTTTCCGGCACTGCCAAAGCCTGGTGTGTGGTCGGTAATCTCAAGGTCATTGTCAATAGTTTTGGGAACACCGATAAAGCGAACTTCGCTATTGTTAAACTTTGCATAGTCGCTGAGCTTTTTTACTGTGTCCATTGAGTCATTTCCGCCGATATAGAAAAAGCATCTGATATTGTATTTTTCAAACAATTCAAAAAGCTTTTCGTATACGGGATGGTTTTTCTCAGGCTCAGGCAGCTTAAATCTGCAGGAGCCGAGGTAAGACGCAGGAGTACGCTTCAAAAGCTCGATATCGTCAGATGTTTTTATATACTCCTTCATATCGAAAAGCTGCTCAGACAAAAATCCCTCGACACCGTTTTTCATACCATAAATTTTTTCTGCGCCAAGCCTTTTTGCCGCCGAAAAAACACCTGCAAGCGATGAGTTTATTACCGCTGTCGGTCCGCCTGACTGTCCTACAACTACATTTCCTTTAATTTTCATAATGTTCTCCCCAGTTCTTTACATTTTATTCCATGTTTTTGGTACATATAAATTATTGAATGTATAAATTGCAAAGCGGTCGCTCATTCCTGCAATATAGTCGCACACTGCGCGCTCTACGCCTTCCTTTTCAGCCGTTTGCTGCATATTCTTTGGCATTTGGTCGGGGTTTTTCATATAATGAGTAAATAAACCCTCCATAATACCAAAAATTTTGCTTTCCTCTATTTTTGCGTCCGAGCCTATGTATACATTCTCAAACATAAACCTTCGTAACTCGTTCATTTCGTTTTCTACTTCGTCCGTCATTGTTATGTCATTTTTGTCTGACGACGATTTTATTATATCACACACAAGAGTGTCTATTCTTTCACTGTGGGATTGACCAAGCACCCTTGTAACCGAATTTGGAATATCGGCGGGCGATATAATCCCTGCACGCACTGCGTCGTCAATATCGTGGTTTATATAGGCAATTCTGTCGGCATATTTTAAAATTTTGCCCTCAAGCGTATGTGCCGAAGAATCTCCCGTGTGGTGCAAAATTCCGTCCAAAACCTCATATGTAAGATTAAGCCTTTCGAGCCTTTCCGCAACACGAATACTGTGCTCGTTGTGCTTAAAACCCTGACTGCATAGCTCATTGAGTGCCTTTTCGCCCGCATGACCAAAGGGAGTGTGCCCTAAATCGTGCCCGAGCGATGCCGCCTCGGTAAGGTCTTCATTGAGCCTTAGTGCACGTGCTATCGTGCGTGCAATCTGCGCAACCTCAAGCGTGTGGGTAAGGCGTGTACGATAGTGGTCGCCCTCAGGCGTTATAAACACCTGTGTTTTATGCTTAAGCCGCCTAAATGACTTTGAGTGAATTATCTTATCTCTGTCGCACTGAAATTCCGTCCTGATTTCACAAAGCGGTCTGTCAATTGTTCTGCCCTTTGTATTCTGCGAAAGCATCGCATGGGGAGAAAGCGTCTCCTTCTCAATTTGCTCTGTTCTTTCACGCACATTCACGCATATCACACTCCAAAAAAACAAAATCAAGGTTGTCCGCTTTTACGAACAACCCTGAATATTCTTAATCACCGAAGCAAATGCCCTGAGCCTTTGCCATCTTAACTATATCACTATCGGGATCAACAAGCTTATTTTCCTTTCCGATAACATCCTCCAAAGATGCATACGAAATCTCGTCGCCCTTAAGCACTACCATGTTGCCAAACTTTCCCTGCATTGCCAATTCAACAGCCGCATATCCGTAGCGTGTTGAAAGCACTCTGTCACGAGCTGATGTTGTGCCTCCACGCTGAACATGACCAAGAGTAGTTGCTCTTGCCTCGTTTTTGCAAAGAGCTTCGAGCTTATCTGCAACAACTGCGCCGATACCGCCAAGTCTGATTGGATCGGGGCTATCCTCACGAACCTTGAGAACTACTGCCTCGCCATCCTTGGGCTTTGCACCCTCCGCAACTGCTACGATACTAAAGTCCTTACCTCTTGCAAAGTCTGCTTTGATTTTGTCTGCAACCTTGTTGATATCAAACGGAATTTCGGGAAGAAGAATAACATCTGCTGCACCCGCAATACCGCCGTGAAGTGTAAGCCAGCCTGCACCTCTGCCCATGATTTCGGCTACCATGATTCTGCCATGACTCTTTGCGGTTGTTCTTAATCTGTCAAGAGAGTCTGAAACAATACCAATCGCCGTATTGAAACCAAATGTATAGTCTGTACAATTAAGGTCATTATCTATAGTTTTGGGAATACCGATTACGTTTACGCCAAGTCTTGCAAAATCTCTTCCGCTTGTAAGTGTACCGTCGCCACCGAGGATAAACAGTGCATCGATGCCTGCTTCCTTGAGGTTTTCCACAGCAACACGTGAAACGTCCTCGTATACAATTTGCCCATCTTTCTTTACAAGTTCACCGTTTTCATCATATACGGGATATTTGAAAAGGTTGTCTTTGTTTGAGCTTTTAAGGATTGTGCCGCCCTCGCCGAGAATTTCCTGAACCTTATCGAGTGTAAGGTCGATGAAATCTTTATGATAAAGGCCGTGATAACCTTTTCTGATGCCTACAACCTCAAGCCCGTATTTAACGACAGCAGTTGTTGTAACTGCCTTGATTACTGCGTTAAGACCGGGGCAATCGCCACCGCCCGTAAGAATTGCTATTTTTTTTATTTCCTTCATATTTAACACTCCTTCGAGGAAAGTTTACATTACACACTTTACATATAATACTACAGTTTTAACGTCATTTCAAGTATAATTTTCGACAAATAGCATTTTTTATACAAAAAACTGTAAAATTTTTAAAGTTTCTCAACTTCCCTGACCCAGAGTGATGCAACTGCATCGGAGGGCATTCTGAAGTCGCCACGGGGCGAAAGGCCAACGCTTCCGATTTTAACGCCATCTGGCATACAACTGCGCTTAAATTGCTGGCTGAAAAATCTCTTGTAAAAGTTTTTAAGCCACTTTAAAATAATTTCATCTTTGTACTTCTTCCCAAACGCAATTTTTGCAATATGATATATTTTCTTTGGCGAAAAACCAAATCTTACAACATAGTAAAGGAAGAAGTCGTGCAGCGCATACGGCCCTACAATATCCTCTGTCTGCTGAGCTATGCTTCCCGATTCATCAGGCGGCAAAAGCTCGGGGCTTATAGGTGTAGCACAAATATCTCTTAAAATTTCTGTGCATTCAGGGAAATACCCTGCCTTGCAAACACTTTCAATGATATGTGGGATAAGCGTTTTGGGAACGCCTGCGTTCACCCCGTACATACTCATCTGGTCGCCGTTATACGTGCACCAACCGAGCGCAAGCTCCGACATATCTCCCGTGCCTATTACCATGCCGCCAACCTTTCCTGCATAGTCCATAAGCACCTGTGTTCTTTCCCTTGCCTGAGCATTTTCATACGTAAGGTCAAATTTTTCAGGTGATTGCCCAATATCCTCAAAATGCTGCAGACACGCCTTTTTAATATCTATCTCCACAAACGTAACGCCGAGTGTTTTCATAAGATTAAGCGAATTGTTGTATGTCCTGCCCGATGTTCCGAAGCACGGCATTGTTATGCCGATAACATCGCTTACAGGTCTATTCATATTTTTCATTGCGAGAACGCTTACCAAAAGCGCAAGCGTGGAATCAAGCCCGCCAGAAACGCCGACTATTGCCTTCGCGCCCGTTACACCAAGGCGTTTTTCAAGCGCACGCGCCTGCATTTTTATAATTTTTAGACAGCGTGGCGCTATATTACTTTCGACTGTCGGAATAAACGGGTTTTCCTCAATATTGCATAAGCTTCCGTCTGCAACTGATTCCTTTACGTTCACGCAAATCTCCCTTACCTTTGTATTGGCGTAAAGGTGTGCGCAATCTGTAAAGGTTGTGTTTTTTGTTCTTTCTGCTCTTATTTTTTCGATATCAATATCTGCCATAAGCAAATAATCTGAATCTGCCGCCTCGTCATTTTGGGCTATCGTATTTCCGTTTTCGCAAATTATTGAACTGCCCGAAAAAACAAGGTCTGTAGTAGATTCGTCCGCCCCTGCCGATACATACGCATATGCTGATACCGCGCGTGAGCTTTGCATGCTTACAAGGTTCTTTCTGTAGCCTGCTTTGGAAACTGTTTCGTTGCTTGCCGAAAGGTTAACAATTACCTCTGCCCCCGACATTGACAAAACATTTGACGGCGACTGCGGTGCCCATAAATCCTCGCAGATTTCTGCCCCGACCTTTACGCCTGCCAAATCGAATATCAAATCATTTCCTATGGGAATAGCGTAATCATTTCTGAGACCGAACTTTTTCGAAGAAACGCTGTCAACCTTGAGCATATTGCACGATGCAAAATAACGCTTTTCCATAAATTCGCCGTAGTTGGGTATAAATGTTTTCGGAACGATGCCCTGAATTTTCCCGTCGGCAATTACAACACCGCAGTTATAAAGGCTTCCCGAAAGCTCAACCGGTGCACCAACCACAACTGTGTTTTTAGAGAGCTTACTCTCGCGTACTATGCGTGCAAGGGCATTGTATGCCCCCTTAATAAGTGTGCTCTGGAAAAGCAAATCTCCGCAGGTGTAGCCCGTTGTACACAGTTCAGGAAATACTACAAGGTCAACACCTTTTTGTGATGCCTCGTTCATTTTTTTTATGATTTCGTTTGTGTTTGCATTTGTATCGCCCACAAAAACCTTTGGGACGGCACACGCAATCCTGAAAAAGTCAAACATAACATCATTCCTTCTACTACATTCTTTCCTATTTTAATTATAATATTATCAAAATATATAGTCAAGATAAAAAAGGGAGTAAAACCAAAGTTTTACTCCTCAGACTGTCAAAAAAGTCGGTCAACCACAAGCAGATCAGAAAATAAAGCCTTCCCCTTTGAGGGGAAGGAGGACCGCTTGCGGTGGATGAGGTATTATATAACAGAAGAAAATTTCAAATAAAATGGCTGCAAACTGCTGTTTGCAGCCATTTCTGCTTGTTTTCACCGAACACGCCCTCTACCGTATCCATATACGCCGACGAGTTCGTGTTCGGCAAATTTACCTTCCTTTTTCAACGTCTGCCAGCGTGCCGATAAGTTTATCGACACGCTGGGGAGTAAAACCAAAGTTTTACTCCTTTTCTTCATTATTTTTTGTTTATTATAATTTCGTCATCCACTGCCGTTACAATAACGCTGTCGCCTACATTTACCTTGCCGTCAAGCATCTGCTCGGCAAAAAGGTCTTCAACCTTTGATTGAATTGCACGGCGAAGCGGTCTTGCACCATATACGGCGTCAAAGCCCTCTTTTGCGAGGAGAGCTACCGACGCATCATCAAATTCCACATTTATGCCGTTTTGAGCAAGTCTCTTTTGAAGAGAGCTGAGCATAATTCTTGCAATTTGCCCAATTTCTTCTTCATTAAGACGTGAGAATACGATTATCTCGTCAACACGGTTTAAAAATTCGGGACGGAACATCTTCTTAAGCTCGTCGAGCACGCCTGATTGAATGTTCTTTTTAACAATCTCGGCATCTTGCGATTGCGTAGAAAAGCCCATCGACTTTGTTTCCGTTATATTTCTTGCACCGACATTACTTGTCATAATAATAACGCAGTTCTTAAAGTCAACCATTCTGCCCTGACTATCGGTGAGCTGACCGTCGTCAAGAATTTGCAAAAGAATGTTAAACACATCGGGGTGCGCCTTTTCAATTTCGTCAAAAAGAATCACACTATAGGGTTTACGGCGTACCTTTTCGGTAAGCTGACCACCCTCGTCAAAGCCGACATATCCCGGAGGCGAACCTACAAGCTTTGAAACGGAGTGCTTTTCCATATATTCTGACATATCAACCCTGATAATTGAGTTTTCGTCGCCGAAAAGGCTCTCCGCAAGAGCCTTTGAAAGCTCTGTCTTTCCGACGCCTGTCGGTCCAAGGAAAATGAATGAGCCTATTGGGCGTTTCGGGTCCTTAAGTCCCACTCTTCCTCGGCGGATAGCTCTCGCTACAGCGCTTACAGCCTCATGCTGCCCTACCACTCTGTTATGAAGAACTTCCTCAAGATTGCGAAGTCTTTCGCCCTCCTCGTCGGCAAGCTTTTTAACGGGAATTCCTGTCCATCCCGAAACAACATCGGCAATATCGTCTTCGCCAATTTCACCAGTGTGATTACCTGCCTTTTCCTGCCACTCGTTTCGTTTTGATTCAAGGCTTTCTTTAAGAGCTTTTTCTTTATCACGAAGCACTGCCGCCTTTTCAAAATCCTGGCTACTGATGGCTTCCTTCTTTTCAAGAGAAACAGCCTCAATTTCTTTTTCAAGCTCTCGCACATCGTTTGGTGCAGTCATTGCATTAAGTCTTACACGGCTGCACGCCTCATCAACAAGGTCTATCGCCTTATCGGGAAGAAAACGGTCTGTTATATAACGGCTGCTCATTTTTGCTGCTGCCTCGATTGCTTTATCTGTAATTTTTACGCCGTGGTGCGCCTCGTATTTCTGGCGAATGCCCTGAATTATGCGTATTGTTTCCTCAACGCTCGGCTCACCGATGGTAACGGGCTGAAATCTTCTCTCAAGCGCGGCATCCTTTTCGACATACTTTCTGTACTCGTCAAGAGTTGTAGCACCGATTAGCTGAAGCTCGCCGCGTGCAAGCGATGGCTTAAGAATATTTGCCGCATCTATAGCACCCTCTGCCGCACCTGCACCGATTATTGTATGCATCTCGTCGACAAAAAGAATAACATTTCCTGCCGCTACAACCTCATCAATGGCTTTTTTAAGTCTTTCTTCGAACTCACCACGGTATTTTGCGCCTGCAATAACGCTTGAAAGGTCAAGTGAGAAAATACGCTTGTCCTTAAGAGGCTCGGGGACATTTCCCGAGGTTATCTGCTGCGCAAGCCCCTCAGCGACTGCCGTTTTACCAACGCCGGGCTCGCCGAGAAGAACGGGGTTGTTCTTTGTTCTTCTTGAAAGAATCTGAATAACACGCTCAATTTCCTTTTCTCTGCCGATAACGGGATCAAATTTACCCATTTTCGCATATTCAGTGAGGTCCTTGCCAAACTGATTAAGCGTCGGGGTTTTTGAGTCCTTACTGCTCTTTTCACCGCCCTGCACGCTCTGACCTCTTATCATTTGAGAAAGCTCCTGATACAAGTTTGGCGAGGCACCAAATCCCTGCAGTATGCGGAAAGCAACGCTGTCCTGCTCGCGTGCAATCGCAAGCAGAATGTGCTCTGTGCCAATGTATTCGCTTCCACATTTGTGTGCCTCTTCAACGCTTGTCTGGAGGCATCTGCTTGTTCTGGGGGTAAAGCCTGTGAATTGTCCGCTTTGGGGGGCTGAACTGTTATACTGCCTTATTTTATCCATAAGCTTTTCCTCAGTTATGCCTAAATCAGAAAGAAACTTCGCCGCAAAGCCGCTGCCCTCAGCTAAAAGTCCAAACAAGAGATGTTCTGTGCCGATATAACTACAGCCACTATTTTGGGCACATTCCTGAGATATTGAAATTGCTTTTTGCGCTTTTTGTGTAAATCTGTTTTCAAAACCCATCGTTATTCCTCCTTACTAAGCACCGTCTGGAGCCTTTGAGCACGCTTTACGTCCCGCTCCTCGGGTGAAAGGTTTTCGTAATCCTTGCTAAGCGTTGCGGGCATTGTATTAAACATTTCCTCCCTCAGTGATGCAAGGTTTATATTCTTTATTATACCTGTATTTTTCCCCATGCAAACATCGGAAACGAGCTGCATTGCCTCGTTGCTCGAAATCATATATCCATATTTAAGTAATCCAAGGCTTCTGAGACATTTATCCTTTATCATTGATGGCGATTTTTCATAAATTTGGGCACAAATTCGTCTTTCCTCACTCAGAAGCGAGCACGCCGCCGCCGTAAACCTTGAGATTATCTCTTTTTCGGAAGTCCCGAGTGTTATCTGGTTTGAAAGCTGAAAAAGTGCTCCGCTCGCCTTTGAGCCTTCGCCGTAAAGACCGCGCACGGTCATTCCTAAGTTTGCCGCCCATTTAATAAGCGGGTTTACGCTTTTTGTAAGACTTATTGCAGGGAGATGAAGCATTACCGACGCACGAAGCCCCGTACCTGCATTTGTGGGGCAGCTTGTAAGAAAACCAAATTCGCTGTCCACGTCAAATTCGATTTCATTTGCGATAGCTGTTTCGATTTGCTTTGCGTATTCGTAAGCACCCTCAGCGTCAAGCCCCTGAGAAAACACCTGAAGTCTTATGTGGTCCTCTTCATTTATCATTATGCTGACTTTTTCATCGTCGCTTATAATAACTGCAGCCGGAATATTGCTTTTTGCAAGCTGAGTACTTATAAGATGACGTTCTATAAGCGATTGCTTTTGCATTTCCGTAAGCTTTTGCATTTCGTAAAGCTTTGCATTTTCGCCAATTTGCGAGTTTTTAACTGCTTCCCACACGCGTGATATCATCTCTTGTGCCTGCTGTGCCGTCATTTTTGCAGGGTAGGGGACAGCGCGCGCATTTCTTGCAAGACGAATTCTTGTAGTTACTGCAATATCAATTTCATTGCCTGAAATGTTCATTTAATTCCCCTCCTTGATTAAGCGAATTTTATCACGCAGAATAGCTGCCTGTTCAAAATCCTCAGACTCTATAGCTTTATTAAGCTCCTCGCGAAGAATTTCCTCTTCGCTCTTTTTCTTTGCAGGCACACTTTCCTCATCCTTTATATGCTGGGTTGTACCATGAATTTTCCTTAGAATTTCCTTTGCCTGAGTGCGGAAGGTGTTATAACACTCGCCGCATCCCATACGCCCTGAACGGGTAAACTGCGCAAGAGTTGTTTTGCAGACAGGGCACGAGAGCGTCTTCTGAACAGTTGGCTGTGCAAAGCTTAAAAGCGAGCCGAAATTATCAAAAATAGATTCCTTTGATGCACATTCCGAGCATATATTAAGCGATTCCTTATGACCATTGATTATCTGTGTATACATAACGGTTGCAGGTCTTTTCCCGCATTTTTCACATAACATAATATTCAACCTCCATATAAACTGGTTATCATATTTTTAAATATCACTGCACGTACTTTATCACGAATTTCCGACGGGAAGGGAAGAGATTTGTTGTTTAACGCCCCGAGCATGAGGCGCGCCTCACGCTTTGTTATACATTCGTAGTCGAGTAAATTCTGCACAAAAACCTCTGCCGTTCTTTCGGAAAGCGAAGAGCTTACGGCGTTAACTATGTGCATGGGATAGTGCGTGTCCTTGGGTACAACCCATTTTATACGCACACCGCCACCGCCGCCGCGTCGGCTTTCAACGCTGTAGCCACGTTCAGGCGTGAAGCGTGTTTGTATAACGTAGTTTATCTGGCTGGGCACGCATTTTAACTCCCCTGCAAGAAGATTTCGTTGTATTTCAAGGCTTCCGCCTGCTTCTTTGAGCATATTTATAAGCAATTTTTCTATTTCATCTGACATATTCATTGAAAATCGCTCCTTTCTCGACTTTGACTTTGACTTTCTTTGACTTTAATATACCACTGACTTTTTCTTTTGTCAAGTGCTTTTTTATAAAAAAAGAGAGAGTGTTGTCCACACTCTCTTATTCTATTATTATTCCGCTGTTTTCGCTTGTATTTTCTTTAATATCGCCATACAACCTTTTGAAGCTGTACGTAACACCGGTATCGGTTATATTAAATGAAAGATACTTCATTTTTCCCATAGATGATTTTACGCTTGTATATTCATCCGCATCGGAAAGTGAAATATAACGTACACCGCCGTGTATATTTACATTGTTTTCGACGCCGTTATACACAACGAATATGTTTTTGTTTTCCGCCATATCCGTCATAAAATCGTAGAAGACCCTGTTTTCGAGCGAATCCTTGAGATAAAGATTTTCGTTAAGCAAAATAAAAATGTTCTTTTCCTTTGCGTTTTTAAGCGCATTTACAAGCTTTTCCCACTGACCATTAATTCTGAGTGAACAAGCGGGCGTGTAATTAAGCGTGATTATGCGTCCGTTTTTCACCGTATGCTCCTTAAATTCTCCTGCCGAAACGGGATTCATTCCGCTCGGTGTAAGCACCGATATTTGCTGACCGAGCACTGCCGATGCATCGCCCGATTTAAAGGTATCCATCGCGCGGGCATAGACAAGACGGTTAAAAAACGTCTGCTTTGGTGCGTTCGCAAGAATATTAAAGCTAAAGCCGTCATTTCTCGTCGAAATAAACGGGTCGCCAACTGTCGAGTCAATGCTGTCAAGCTCAAAGCCACTGCCGACAAATCTCACATATCGGTGTGCCTTTCCCAAAGAAAGCGCGAGCGTGCCTGCACCATCTTTAAGCACCTTAATCTGCGAGCCATCTACTCTCAAAAAGCTTGTATCATACGTTGGGCTTAGCAAGCTAAGTTTTTTAACGGGGGCTGAGTTGCCCTCTTTGTCAAACACCTTAAATGCTCCGCTCAGTGAAAGCGTGTCGCCCTTTTTCACCGAATATACTGCCTGTGCGTCTATGCCGCAAACCTCGTCAGTGCCGATAACATTAAATGTAACGCTTGCCTGATGCTTGCCCATATAGTAAAGCTCAGCAACCGTTTCGCCCTTGGATTTTGCGTAGAATACGTTGTTTTCAACTTTTCCGTCGCCTTTTACAGTTTTCCATGTAAGGCTACCTGAAACGCTTGCCGCCACGTTTTTATTTTCATCAAGCGGTATAACTGTTATATCGACAGTGTCCCCTGCAAGCACATATTCTGCCTGCGGTTTAACCTCGAAGCTTACCGCTGCGCCTGGCTTTGCGCTTGATACAACCGCCACACCGTTTATTACCTTGCGGTTTTCGCTTGGCGAATTAAGTGTGTGAATTGACGGGTTTTCGTGCGTTTTTCCCACAAGCGCCGTCGAGCCGCCGCCGTCAAGATTTATTGCGTTTACTAAGCCTAATTCAAGACAAATATCCTGAAGTGCCGAAAGCGACACTCCGCGGCTTATGGTTTGTCTTCCGTCAACCGTTATCATATAAACAACGGTGCCGTCCCCATTAGTGCCAATTACACTGCGGGGATGGTTTCCGCTTACATTGTGCGTAATTTCCGTTTTCTTGCCATCCGAAAGAAGAAGTGTGCCTCCGCCAAATGCCGTTTCTACGTTTTCAATAGAGGGGGATGCGCTTATGCTCAGCTCCGCCTTTTCCCCTACATTCATATTTATATCAAGCATTGGCGTCATATTATCGTCTATCGCAAGAATGTAGCCGTTTTCAGGAATTGTAAGAACACCACCTACGCTTACGCCCTTGCCTGTAACAACGCCGTCTGTTACGGTAACTGCCGTTATACCCGCAGGCAAAAATGGTGATACCGCACCGTTAAAATCACTCGTGTACATAAGAAGTGCACCATAATAATCCGTGGGCTTGTTTATGTGCGTAACGGGGAGAACATTCCCGTTTTGCGCCTTAACCTGCACGTCCATCGTGATATACGAAAGGTCAAGTGTTTTCCCGTCAAAAAGCCCTGCCGCCATATTCTCATTTATGTGCGATTGAAGAAGCTTTCCTTCCTTAATCTCTATCCCGAGGCTGAAGTTCTGGTCGCCTTTATATGCCGAGAAGAAATCGGCATTTGTTGCGGCAACAACACCCTCCTCGCCTTTAGCAAGATTAAGTACAGTGTCGGTTTTATCGCTTCCTTTTGCATTTTTAAGAAGCTCAAGGCTCAGATATTCGTTCTTCAAATCTGCCGTAACGCAGTTTATGTTGAGCGAATAATCAGCGTAAAACCGCTGAATTGTTTTGAGGCTCACGCCGTCTGTCATAACTTTTTCAGTTGTATAAGAGTAAATTTCTTCTGCTGATATTACTGTGGGGAAAATAAATATCAGCAAAAGCAAAACTGCCACTGCTTTTTTCATCACAGCAACATCCTTTCTTTATTTAGTATCCCAAAACCTCGTCAACCAAAATAACATTTAGTCTTCCCGCATTTCGCTGGTATCCGCTCACCACGTAGGTTGAGCATATTCTATCTTCACTTTGGCAGCCCTCGCACATATCTTCACCTATGCATTTGCCCGAAACTGTGCAGGGCGTTTTCTTTGAAAGCCTTAAGCAGTTTGCAGGTGCGGCAATCTCCTTAACGCGTTTTTGAGCTTCGGCTAAATCGCGCACAATTTTGTTTCTGCCCACAATCATAATAACTTTTTTGGGGCCGTAGCAAAGGCAAGCCACACGGTTGCCGTTTCCGTCAACATTATAAAGCTCACCATTTTCTGTTACGGCATTTGATGATGAAAGGTAGAAATCTGCAGAGAAACACTCACGATAGAGCTTGTTTACATCCTCAGCTGTACTCCTGTCAAGAAAATTATATGCTCCGCTGCGCAAAATATCCATCATTCCGCACTCTTCAAGCGTCATTGCTCCGCCGTTTGAGACGGTGGCACCCTCATGCATAAGAGACTGTGCAATTTTGCAAGCCGACTCACTGTCCTTTGCGATATAGGCATTAATGTTATTTTTTTCGAGCGCTTTTTTGGTGCGCTCAAGCATTTTTATTGTGATTGCGTTTGCGTTTTTATCCATACTGCACCTCAGTCCTTATGTACATTTTTGAACATATCTTCGGGAAGTACATTGATAGAAACACCAAGCTCCTCACCAACCTTTTCAAGCTCTTTTGTAAGACCGTCGAGGTCATCCGAGCTATTTTCAAGGTCAACAAGTGAAATCATTGTGAATACGTTTTGCATAAGCTTTTGCGAAATGTCAAGGATATTTATATCCTTCTCATAAAAAAGACCGCTCACTCTTGCAATTATACCTGTTTTGTCCTTACCTACTACTGTTACTACTGCACGCATTTTTCATTTCTCCTTTATTTTAAATTTTGTCTTACGGCCTCGTATATAAAAAGCGATGCCGCAACCGACGCATTAAGCGAGTTAACATTTCCCTTCATCGGGATTTTTACCTTAAAATCACATTTTTCGAGAACAAGCCTGCTTATGCCCTCACCCTCAGAGCCGATTACTATTGCAACTGCGCCCTTAAGGTCTGCGCTGTATAGCTCAGCCTCACCCGAGGCATCTGCACCTGTTACCCATATATTTTTCTTTTTTAAATCATCAATTGTTTTTGCAAGATTGTTAACTCTTGCCACCGGAGTGTGGAAAACTGCCCCTGCCGACGCTTTGGCACACGCCGAGGTGAGACCTACGGAATCGTGTTTTGAAATTATAACCCCGTGAACGCCTGCACAGTTTGCCGTTCTTATTATCGAGCCTAAGTTTCTCGGGTCAGCTATTCTGTCAAGAATAAGTATAAACGGTGGCTCGCCCTTTTCCTCAGCAATACTTAAAATATCGTCTACTGTTTTATATTCTGCCGCCGAAGCTATCGCCACAACGCCCTGATGCGCCCCCGTCTCACTCATTTCGTCAAGACTGCGCCCGTCCATTTCTATAACGGGAATTCGTTTTTCACGTGCCATTGCAATGATGGGAATTATACTTCCGTGCTTTTCACCTTTTTTAACGTATATTTTTTCTATCGTAAGATTGCTTTTAAGTGCTTCTGTTACGGGATTTCTTCCCTCGATTTTATCCATTGTAAAAGCCTCCTTTAGATCATTATATCATATATTTTCAAAAATTGCACTGTTATTCTTTACCTTTTAAAAAAATTTTATTTTCGTCTGTTATTATCTGCCCGTGCACATCGTATTTAAGCTCGTCAATTACACTGGGCATAAGCTTTGGAAGCCTTACCTTGCTGCATACAAGCCCCTTGCAGAATTTTTTTGCATCTTTTGTTTTCATTCCTTCGAGTGATACGTAGGTGTCGCCGTTATAATCAAGCTTCACGGCTCCGCAGTTTTCGTATTCAGAGTCAAAAGACATAAAGCTTACGTATGTATTTTCAAACACCCTATACTCCTCATCAAGGTCGAGCTTTTCTATGACGACATTATTTTGGTCGGCACAATCAATTATTCTCTCAATGCCCTGACCGCCCGTCGCGTAGCACACTATAACGCTTTTTACGCCGCCCTCTTGTATAAGCATTTCTGCTTCTTTGCAGTTCTGCTCGTTTACGCACAGATAGTCATACACCCCGTCTGCTTTCTCCTCCGCAAGAGAAAGAGCCTCATAGTAATCACTGCACCCGATAAGGACCGACCCTTTTTCACTGAAGATTGCCGAGCAGCTTCTTATATCATTTTCAATAAAATAAATGTTAGCGTTGTTTCCCTCTGTCAGCGTTACAGCAAAGCTGACTGCTGATGTAAGGAAAAGAACCGCCCCTATTTTAAGCAAATTCTTTTTATTGTGCGGATACATTATAAGAGCACACAGCATAAAAATCCACGCTGAAATCATAAATATGCCGGGCTTTTCCACATCTATAACAGATTTCGGAAGTTTTTGAACCGCCTCGCACACCGCTATGATAATGTAGGATGCACCCGTTATACACATTTGGATTAAAGACGATACTACCGGTACTCCTGACAAGATGGGCAGCATTATCCCTACCACCACAAGTATACTTGCAATAATTGAAACCAAAGCGTTTGCTATCAATCCATAGCTTGTAAAAGTTTGAAAAGAGTACATTAAATACGGCATAACTGTAATCTGTGCACATACGCACACCGTAACTATATCACCAAGACGTTTGGACAAAAATTTGCCGAGATATCTGCCAACTCTTTTGCTGAAAACAACTATCCCCATTGTTGAAAGTACGGACAAAATAAATCCCACATTGTAAATAACATACGGGTTATACGCACTCATCACAATTATTGATAAGAACAGCGAAGACAAAGCGTCCCCCTCGCGGTATAAAAGCCTTGCAAGCTGAAATATTATGCACATTATGCACGCTCTGACTATGGAAGACCCACATCCGCAAATAAGAGTTATAAAGATTGCCACCGCGATTGAAACTATTGCACCAAATCGGTTTTTGCCAAAAATTCTTTGAATTACAAACATAATTACCGCAAGCATTACCGAAAGATGCATGCCCGATACAACGGAAATATGGCTAAGTCCGGCAGTTCTGAGCTTTTCCTTAAGCTCGCCCGTCATAAGAGAGCCGTCTCCTATTACCATTGCCTCATATAGTGCCAGTATATCGCCATCAAATACCTTTTGAGCGCAGGTACGAATATATCTTCTTATTATGTAAACCTTACCCGTTATCCCTGAAAAGTCGACGCCTGCCTGTTGAACCCTGTCTGCATAGGCGCGCACAAAAACATTCTGCCCGTACAGGTAGCGTGCAAAGTTATCACCGTTTATATCTGCGGAGTAAAGAGCTGCATTTGCCTTTATAACGTCTCCTGGAAAGACCTCTCCCAGTTCACTCGAGGAAAGATACACCTTAATACTTTTGCCCCCGTTTTTGAGCTTTGCAACAACTTTTCCGCCCGATGAAAAATCGGTTGCAATAAAAACACCATCAACGTTCTCTCCCGAAGCATCACTCGAAAGCCTGCTTTTTCTTTGCATCTGATACTGCGTGTTTGAAAATCCTAAAATGGCTACAATCATACAAATCAAAACAAGAAAAAGCTTGTCGCGTCTGTATAAGAACGAGGCAAGCGCCGCCGCAATGCCGATTATGGGTATTATCAAAGAATTTATGTTATTGATAGCCGCAAGAATTGATAAAACAAACACAATTCCGCAGCAAACTATGGGCCGTTTTAACATTTTTTCTCCAAAATAAAAGGGGGAATATCCCCCAAGTTATTTTATCTCCTGTTCCAAATTGTCAAACAACGCAGAGCCAAAAAACTCCCGCACCGATATGTCCAGACCGTCGCATATCTTTTTTATCGTTGAAACAGTTGTACTATTGTTCCGCCCGCTTACAATATTATTAAGCGTCGACTGCGTTATCCCGCAAATTGTCGCAAGCTTGTTCACGGAAATCTTGTTTTTATCGCAAAGCTCAATTATCCTTAATCTTACTGCTTCTCCTATAGTCAACTATTCCACCTCAAATCCTTTTAGATAATTTAATTTTACCTTTTTTGAGTTAGAATAATTACCCCAATTGAGTTGAATATTCGCGGCAGAGCGGGAATAGGAAAAAATGTTCAGAACGAACAAGCTGAGCCAAGAAGCTGATAGGCTTCTTGGGTTACCCGAAAGTCGCAAGACTTTAAGGGGAAAAGGAGCAAACGAGCGACAAGTTTAAGTTTTACTAAACTTAAACCATAGCGAGCCTTGCGACGCTCGAGAGGCGAAGATTGTTTGTAGCAAAAGGCATAAAAAAGAAAAATCTCACAAAGTGAGATTTTTCATCCAAAACTTACTATTTAATTAATTCCACACTTAACTATACCATATCAAATAGTTGCCTTTTGCGTTCTGGGCATTTTTAACATTCCCTATTACTGTGCAAGGTTGAACTTATCGTGTATAGCCTTAACTGCGTTCTCGGCATCCTTGCTGTCGATAAGTACAGTAACTCTGATTTCACTTGTTGAAATCATCTGAATATTTATACCTGCATCGTAAAGAGCCTCAAACATTGTTGCGGCAACACCGGGGTTAGATGTCATACCTGCACCCACGATTGAAACCTTTGATACGTTTTCATCGTGAACAACCTTTTCTGCACCAAAAATTGAGTTGTTTTCCTCGATTGTGTGAAGTGTTGCGTCAAGGTCATCCTTGCTTACGGTGAAGCTTATATCCTTGCTTCCATCACGGCCGATTGACTGCAAGATAACGTCAACGTTGATTTTCTTCTTTGCGAGAATTGAGAATATCTGGAATGCCTTACCAGGTGTATCCTTTATATTTACCAAAGCTACTCTTGCAACGTCGTTATCACGCGCAATGCCTCTAATTAACATCTTTTCCACTTTTACTTCCTCCTTAACTTTCGTTCCCGGCACTTTTTCAAAGCTCGAGAGAACTTCCATATTAACATTGAATTTTTTAGCAAGCTCAACGCTTCTGTTATGAAGAACATTTGCACCTGATGCTGCAAGCTCAAGCATTTCATCGTATGTAATTTCGTCAAGCTTTTGTGCCTCGGGCACGATTCTGGGGTCAGTTGTGTATACGCCCTTAACATCGGTAAATATCTGGCACAAATCCGCACCGAGAGCCGCTGCAATTGCAACAGCCGATGTATCGCTGCCGCCACGGCCAAGTGTTGTAATGTCATCGTATTTATTTATGCCCTGGAAACCTGCCACGATAACAATTTTGCGCTTATCAAGCTCGATTTGAATTCTTTCACCAACAACCCTTTTAATTCTTGCCTTGGAATAGTTGATGTCGGTATTCATTCCTGCCTGCCAGCCTGTAAGCGAAACAACCGGTCTGCCGATTTTTTCTATCGCCATTGCAAGAAGCGACATCGACATCTGCTCACCTGCAGAAAGAAGCACATCCATTTCTCTTTTTGATGCCTTTGGATTAATTTCTGCTGCTTTCTCAAGCAAATCGTCTGTTGTATCGCCCTGCGCCGAAACAACAACTACCACATCGTTGCCCTCGTCGTATGTTTCTACAACACGGCGTGCAACATTAAAAACTCTTTCAGCGTTCGCAACACTGCTTCCGCCAAATTTCTGAACTATCAGACTCACTGTGAATAACCTCCTTTATCTGAAAAGCCTCAATTTCTTTTCGGCTCCGCCTATCTTACCAATGTGCTCCTCAAGCTCTTTAACAGTCATTTTTGCTGTTACAAAGCCACAGTCGGAAACACCTCTTATTATATCAACATTTCCGAATTCAGCCATAGCGGCATCTATCTGTTCTTTCTTTATGCGAACAAAAAACTTTGCCTTAACCTCTTCATACGGAATGTAAATATCTTCACTTTTACCCCAGGAGAAAGCCTCCATATAGCTACCATTGCGCACGATATCGCAAACATCGGCAACTACTGCACTTGCAGTGGGGAGCTTGCCTGCACCCCTGCCGTAAAACAGGAGAGTATCTACCATATTGCCCTTTACCGTTACGGCATTAAACACGTTTTCAACGCCCGAAAGCAAGTTATCATCAGCCACAAGCATTGGCTCAACTGACGCATTTACTCTGCCGTCCTTTACAAAACCGCAGCCGATAAGCTTTATCGTACAGCCGATTGCCGCCGCATAGGTAACATCCTCTGCAGTGATATGACGAATACCCTCTGTACGAACTTTTTCGCTTTCTATCTTTTTGCCTGTAACAAGCGACATAAGAATGGAAATCTTTCTGCAGGCATCAAGACCATCAACATCGGCAGTGGGGTCTTTTTCAGCGTACCCAAGCTCCTGAGCGGTCTTAAGTGCATTTTCAAAGCTGTCGTTTTCCTTAAACATTTTAGTAAGGATGTAGTTTGTCGTACCGTTGAGGATACCTGCAACCTCTACAACCTGATTTGCCGCAAGGTCATTTGCAAGCGGTCTTATAATCGGGATACCGCCGCCGACGCTTGCCTCATACATATATCTTACATTTTTTCTTTTTGCTATTTCAAAAAATTCATCGCCGTGAGCCGCTACAAGCTCCTTGTTGCTTGTAACAACGCTTTTGCCGCTTTCAAGTGCCATTTTTGTGTACTCGTAAGCAAATTTAATGCCGCCCATTGTTTCAACAACAATGTCAACCTTTTCGTCATTTAAAATTTCGTTAAAATCCTTTGTAAAAAGGTGGCTTTCCTCGTGGTCTTTAAAATCACGGATATCAAGAATGTGTAATATATCTATCTTTTCACCCGTATTTTTTTCGAGAACATCGGCATTTTTACGAATTATCTCGTACACGCCGCTTCCCACAACACCGAAGCCGATAATTGCAATGTTTTTCATAGGTATCCTCCGTTTATTGCTTGGCAAGAACAGAAATTTTTCTTACGCCCTGTATTTTTTCAATTTCGCCGATAAGCTCATCCGTGCTCATCCTCATATTTTCGGTCTGCACTGTTATGGTAATATTTGCGACACCGTTTATGGGAACATTCTGATTTATTGTAAGAATGTTGCATCCTGCATCACTTGTAGCGGCAATAATATCACTGAGTACGCCCTTCACGTCAAGGACAACCGCCAGTAGCGTAAGTATTCCCTGCATCTGATTGAAAGGAAATACGTAGTCCTTATACTTATAATACGCACTTCTTGACACATTTGCCATTTCTGCCGCTTCGTTTATTGTTTCCGCTTTTCCGGACTCAAGAATTTCCTTTGCGAGCAGCACCTTGTGATAAACAGGCGGAAGAACCGAGAGGTCGGCTATAACAAATTTTTGTTTGTCCATTTTGTCCTCCACTTGCGCACATTTGTTTTCGACTTAGAAATATTACCATCTTTTTTAGCGTTTGTCAACACATTTTAAAAAATTAATTTATCTTTTGTACTCATTGTATATATCTCGGCGTGAAACGCCTCTGTCTTTGGCTACATTGCGCAAAGCTTCCTTTTCTTCTATACCTCGAGAAAGGTAAAACTCCACGTGCTCGGAAATAGTCATATCCATCCACGCATTTTGTTCTTCTGTCTTTATGTCCTCAACGTTCTTGCCCTCAACGATCAGAACAAACTCGCCTCTCGGCTGATTTTCCTCATAATAATCAATAGCTTCCTCAAGCGTTGTACGGAAAAACTCCTCGTGCACCTTTGTAAGCTCACGGCAGAAAGAAATTCTTCTGTTGCCGAAGGTCTTGTACATATCACGGATTGTGTTTTTAAGCTTATGCGGTGCCTCGTAGAAAACAAGCGTTCTGTCTTCGTTTTTGAGTTTTTCAAGGCTGGCGGCACGCTCTTTTTTGTTGACGGACAAAAACCCCTCAAACGCAAATCTCCCCGTAGGAAGTCCGCTTGCTATAAGTGCGTTTATGCCTGCAACTGCTCCCGGAATTGGAACAACATCAATTCCGTTTTCTGCGCAAAGAGCCACCAAATCTTCACCGGGGTCGCTGATTGCGGGCGTTCCCGCATCACTCACCAGTGCAATATTTTTACCGTTTTTCATCTCACTGACCAAAAACTCACCTTTTTCACGGCGGTTATGCTCGTAGTAGCTTGTGAGCGGCTTTTCTATATTAAGATGATTTAAAAGCCCGAGCGTACGGCGTGTGTCCTCTGCCGCAATCAGGTCAACCGTTTTGAGCGTTTCAACGCATCTGTAAGTAATATCACCCAAATTTCCTATAGGTGTGGCACAAAGATAAAGTTTTCCCTGCATATTTAATCACCTCAATGACTGAATGTAGTTGCCGTCATCATCATACATAAAAAGCGGTGGCTCAATTTTGAG
>JAZNOC010000018.1:0-18286 GCA_045580605.1 Clostridia bacterium
CTTGAATAGACTTATGAGCGGGAAAAATTCCCGCTCATATTTTTTATAGACATTTTGGCACAGATATGATACAATATTACCAAAGAATGAGGTGCTATTATGAAAAAATTATTTTTCTCCTGCTTCATTTTAATATTGATATTTTTCTCCACTGACAGTGTGTCTGCAGCAAGCACAAGCTTTGCATACAGTTTCGAAAATGCTGACGAAGTTTATTTATGGAATGGTGCAATTTGCGATGAATCTGCCGCATATTCGGGTGATTACGGAATAGTTGTCCAAAACCCGTTTGGCGAAGTAAATGACGGAAAGATTACAAACGTTCTTGAGTACAACTCTTCTGTTTATTTAGAGGCAGGCAAAATATACACCTTATCAGGCTATGCTATGAACCCTGATAGCATGAGTTCGTCAAACGCAAGATGCAGCGTTTCAATGTCGGAGGGAAGCAAAAATATAATAGCGCATATCTCCGGTATAAATGGTGATTGGGCAAGGTTTTCTGTTACTTTTTATTCTGGTGAAAGCGGAAATTTCAATTTTTCCTTATACTTTGAAAATACTTCCGATGAGCTTGGTGTTTTCGTCGATGATATATCGTTTGAAGAGGCGGAGTTCACAGTTTCATCAGTCGGTCTTTATGGTGATGAGGAAATTGTTATCCCTTCTCAAGGTAGTGTAATGGCAAACTATAGTCCTTACCTGCTATCCAGTATTGGTGAAAAGGTTTTCCTTCTTTCAAAAAGTATGATACACGCTACTGTTGGTAATTACGATGGCGTAAGCTTTGATCAGGCAACGCTCACGCTCACGGTAAGTGATAATGCAAGACCCGATACAGATATTGAAATTCATTACGCACTTAAAAACGACCAGTCTACCACTCCATCGACGCTTAGAGTTACCTTGACAAATAATTTGCTGGAAAATTCGGGCGCCGAGGATTACTGGCTTGGGGATTTTTATCAGCAAACAGATGGCGAAAACACGTATATCTGCGCTGAAACAAATGACTACTCTGAGATAGGATATTTTGCTCAGCTTGAGTATACAAATCACGTTCTCCTTGTTGAAAATACGATGTATGTTCTTCACGCAAGAGTAAAAAGCAATTCTTGGTATCCTAACGTAAATCATGAAAATGGTGCGTTTGAGTATGAAAATACAATTTATTTCGCAATAAACAATGCACCAAATAGCGAATGGCAAGATGTTTTTGTTCCTTTCTTCCCTGAAACAAGTGGCCTTTATAACATTGATATACTTTTGTATTCACAGGATGACTGTACATTCTATATTGACGATATACGCCTCTGCGCTGAAGCCCCCTCCCCATCGCATATAACGCTTCACGCGCCGGGAAATATCCCTGTTCCCGATGAAATAACCTCGTACCCTGCCAACGCTTACGTCCGCGACCAGCTCGGGAATATTCTCGAATATGAGGAGTGCTCTGTATCACTTCTTAACGGAAATGACTCAGTTTTTTATGACAGTGAAAGTCAGACAATTACAGTTCTTCCCGATGCCGAAGTCGGAGAATATACTCTTTATGCAGTTTATGAGGGGGAACGCACTCTCACTTCGCAGATAAATATAACTATCAGCCGTGATTATATAGGTGATGGCTATTTTGAAGACAAGGCCGTTAATGAATGGTGGATGGCATCTTCCCCATACGGCTGTACCTTTGAAATTATTGACAATGGCGACAGTAAACAGGCAGAGTTAATGTGTGATGGCGAATATTTTGCTCTTCTGAATAACTCGTACATTCATCTTATGGAAAACGGCGCCTACGTATTCAAAGGTAATTTCACGGCATCAACAAATGTTACCGTTACCGTCTTTCTTGATAGCTTAGATGGGGAGGTCATTCCTCTTATCCAGTTTTCCGTCCCTGAAAATAAGTCGATTGACATTCCAATCACTCCTGAGATTTTCCGTTCGGAAACTAATACTGTAGGACGTCTGATGTTTTACTGCGCATCTGATAACGGCGAGAGCTTTAGTTTAAGTGCTGATAATCTTTCTCTAAAGAAAGCCCTTATCGCAGTTGGTTCTCCAACTATAAGCGGCAGTCTTTATGTTAATGGAGCTGCGCACGCAGAATTTGGTTTTTATAATAGCATTACAGGCGACAATGATAAGTCTGCCTGCGTTGTAAACTGGTACGTATCAGACAAACCTAACAGTGATTTTGTTCAGCTCAGTGAAAGCGGATTTTACATTTACTTTGACACCTCTTTTGCCAATAAGTATGTTTATTTTGATGTTACTCCCGTATGCCCACTAACAGGGTTTTCGGGCGATACGCTAAGCTGTACTCCGTTTAAGGTAACATACGAGTCCTCTGAGAGTCAGGAAATATCCCCCCCCAAGCAGGAAGATTTTATTCCTCCATCTGAGGAAATTGAAAATCTGCCTGTAGCAAGCGGGGAATTTACAGATATTAAGGAACACTGGGCAAATGAAAGCATTTCATTCCTTGCTAAGAAAGGTATTGTAAATGGAAAATCTGACGGTATTTTTGAGCCTGACGCTTCAATAACACGCGGAGAAATTGCTAAAATACTTTGTCTTGCTTTTTCTATTAATATGTCTTCTCAGGAAAGTGTATTTACCGACGTCCCCCCTGATGCGTGGTTTGCCCCTTATGTAAATGCACTTTATGCAAGCAATCTTATTAAGGGTACCTCAGTGAGTACCTTCTCCCCTGACAAGCCCATAACAAGAGAGGAGCTTGCAGTGCTGGTTATACGCATTTACGAGAAACGAAAGGGCTCTATACTTTTTTATGACGACTACTTGTTTAATGACAGTTATGCTATAAGCAGTTGGGCAAAGCAAGCGGTAAGCAAAGCCGTAAGCCTCAAAATTATTCTGGGCGATGACAAAAACTGTTTCCTCCCCGCAAAAAGCACAACACGCGGAGAAGCATGCACACTGGTTCATCGTTTGTTGAAAATAAAATAATCAAAAAGAGATGTAAAAAATATTTTACATCTCTTTTTGATTATTTTTTAATATCTTTTTTTATAGGATTTGAAGGTTTTTTTGTTGTTTTTACAATTTCTTTTTCAACCTGAACACTTTTGTCAGATGACTCTTTTTTAGTACTTTTCACCGATGTTTTTGCTCCTTTAGTTTTTTTAATGAATTTTAAAATTTCCTTAACGCACTCCGGATTTCCCTCAATAATTGTTTTTCCTGATGATACACTTTCCTCTGGTTTAACCTGACCGCTTAGAATTTTAATAAGCTCGTCAGAAGAAATTATAACCTTAGCATCATTGTCGTAATATTCATAAGGCTGGACGGTGATTTTTCCGTCATTTACTTCAACGTAAAATGCACCCTCTCCCTCACCGTGAATATCAAATTCTACTGCAATATGTCCCACTACATCCTTTACGGCTGTTTTCTTTAAACTGTTTTTAACGGTTTCAAGAATTTCTTCGTAAGTCATTTTCTCACCCCTTGTAATAAGTATATTCGTGCATCTTTAATATTATGCCTGATTTTTAAATTTTTTTGAATAAACATTAAATATATTGATTTTAGTAAAATATTATCATATAATGTATGTAATAACTTCACTATGAGGTAAGGAAGTAATAGTTATGGAAAAAAGAATGCTTTTTGTATATAATCCGGTGAGCGGCAAAGGCACAGTCCGTGTTCATCTTGCAGACATAATTGATATATATGCATCTGGCAACTATAGCGTTACGATGCATCCTACAACGGGAAAAAAAGACGGCTATAACTACATTAAAGAGCATGGCAAAAACTTTGATGTTATATCTGTCTGCGGTGGAGACGGTATGCTTAACGAAGCAGTAAATGCACTTATGTGCATGGACGAAAATGAAAGACCGCAGCTTGCCTATCTGCCGTCAGGCAGCACAAACGACTTTGCAGGTACTGTCGGCATTCCGCTTGATTTAAGACGTGCCGCTAAAATGGTTGTGGAAGGCTCACCATTTTTTTGTGATGCAGGCAAATTCAACGATAAAAACTTTGCCTATGTTGCAGCATTTGGTGCCTTTACATCTGTTTCGTATGATACTGCGCAGGAATTTAAAAATGTATTTGGCCACCTTGCCTACATAATGGAAGGCATCCGTCAGCTTCCCACAATCCGTCCTCAGCATGTTAAGGTGTCCTTTGATTCGGAGGTTATTGAGGATCAGTTTTTGCTTGGAATGGTTACAAATTCGCTTCAGGTTGGCGGTATAAAAAATACTCTCAACTCGGCAGTATCGCTAAATGATGGCTTGTTCGAGGTTTTGCTCGTAAAAAAGCCGCAAACAGCCAGTGAATTTCAGAGCATTATAACATCGTTTTTAACGCAATCAAATGCACCTTCTGACAGTGTTATAAGATTTAAAACTTCAAAAATAAAATTCGAGAGCGAGGAGCCAATCGCTTGGACTCTTGACGGGGAATTCGGCGGAGAATGCAAAGAAGCAGAGATTGAAAATCTTCACCGTGGTTTTTCTGTCATTATATAATTGTAAAGGATGATATAGCGTGGATAAGAAAAAGATTGAAAGAATTAACGAGCTTGCAAAAAAGAAAAAAACTGTCGGTCTGACTGAGGAGGAATTAAGCGAGCAGGCAGAGCTTAGAAGCGAGTATCTTGCCTCCATTCGTGCAAATTTCAGACAAACTCTTGAAAGCATTGAGTATAAGGATTGATGGAAATGAAGAATTTTAATATTTTCCTTAAATCAATTATTGAGGCAAAAAACTTTTGCGATGCAATAAAAGATTTTAATTTTGATATTGAGCTTTCGGACGGTAAAAACACTGCAAATGCAAAAGATGTTATGGATATTCTTACACTTGATTTGTCAGAGCCTGTTACGGTATCTGCACACAGCGAAAATTCTAAATATCTTAATGAAAAAATTAAGGATTATATAGTTTAAGAAACACCCTACAGGGTGTTTCTTATTATTTTGTTGAAAAAAGAAAAAATTTATGATATTATATGGATAGAAGATAGTTAATCTTTTAAAACTAAGGATAAATATAAGGAGGAGAAAATATGTCAGTTATAGTAATCAATAAGGAAAATTTTGAAAATGAAGTATTAAAAAGCGATAAGACAGTGCTTCTTGACTTTTGGGCAAGCTGGTGCGGTCCATGCAGGATGGTATCGCCCATTATCGACGAAATTGCCTCTGAGCATCCTGAGATAAAAGTAGGTAAAGTAAATGTTGATGAAGAGCCTGAGCTTGCATCAAGCTTTAAGGTTATGAGTATTCCTTCCCTCTTTGTAATAAAAGATGGTAAAGTTGTAAACAGCTCCGCAGGCGCAAAGCCTAAAAATCAAATTCTTGAAATGCTTTAATAAAGGAAAAAAGATGGAAAATAAAATTTACGATGTGATAATAATTGGCGGAGGTCCTGCAGGATACACAAGTGCACTCTACTGTGCAAGAGCAGGGCTTGATACGCTTGTACTGGAAAAGTTTTCTGCAGGCGGCCAAATGACACAAACCATGCAAATTGATAATTACCCTGGGTTTGACGAAGGGATAGACGGCTTTAGCCTCGGCTTTAAAATGCAAAACGGAGCCGAGCGATTTGGCGCAAAAAGCAAGCAGACGGAGGTTTTGTCTGTCGATTTTTCAAACACTGTCAAAAAAATAGAAACTGCTGATGGTGAGTTTTCAGCAAAAACGGTTATAGTTGCTACGGGGGCTGAGCACAAGCATCTTGGGCTTGAAAATGAAGAAAATCTCATTGGAAAAGGACTTGGTTACTGTGCAGCATGCGATGGTATGTTTTACAGGGATAAAACCGTTGCCGTTATAGGCGGAGGAAATTCTGCTGCGGCAGATGCACTTCTTCTTTCCAAAATATGTGAAAAGGTGTATCTGATTCACCGCAGGGACAAGCTTCGTGCAGAAAGATTTTACCATGCACCGCTTAAGAATGCTCAGAATATTGAATTTATATGGAATAGTAATGTAATTGAGTTTTTATCGGATGAGAAAGTTTATGGTCTTAAGATAAAAAATGCACTTGATGGCGCAGAATCAACCGTTGATGTTGACGGTATCTTTATAAGTATTGGCAGAAGTCCACAGACAAATCTTTTCGAGGGTATTTTAAATCTTGATTCTCATGGATATATCATTGCAGATGAAAGCACAAAGACAAATATAGCGGGTGTGTTTGCCGCAGGCGATGTTCGTACAAAGCCAGTAAGACAGATTGCAACCGCTGTTTCTGACGGTGCTACTGCAGCACATTTTGCAGAAGAATACCTTGAGACTAATAACTTAATTTAAATAAAAAAGACTGTAAAACTGAGTTTTACAGTCTTTTTTATTGGGGAAATAGGAAAAATTGTTCGTAGCAAAAGGTGTGAAAAAGAAGCGTGCCGCTTCACCCATTTCGCGTCCTAACTGAATTTAGAATCAACAATTTTTCTCGCGATAAAATACGCAATATCCTATACAGCAAAAAGAAGGGAAATCTTATTTTATAAGATTTCCCTTCCAAAATTTATAATACTTAATTAATTCTACGCCCTACTATACCATACACAATGGTCGTCTTTTGCATTCCCTTTTTATATCTTACCTTCAAAGTATTCCTTTATCTTATTAAAGCTCTGTTCACTTAAGCCATGTTCTATCTTGCAGCTATCCTCATAGGCAGTTTCCTCGTCAACGCCTAATTTAATAAGTATTTTTGCAATCATTTCGTGGCGTTTAAAAACCTTTTCTGCAATCTCCTGCCCCTTGGGAGTAAGTGTTATTGCACCATCGGTTTCTATAACAACATAGCCTGCCTCACGGAAGTTTTTCATTGCAACAGAAACACTTGGTTTTGAAAAGCCAAGTTCATTGGCAATATCGATACTTCGTACATATCCTTTTTTATTCTTAATCATCAAGATAGCTTCAAGATAATTTTCAGCCGATTCCTTAATAATCATAAGCCAATCCTCTAATAAAAATTAATTTACAAGCCTGCCTAAACAGGCAGGCTTGTTTATTTTGTTTTTGATTTTACTCTGCCGCTGGAGTTACAACAATTGTCTTTGCGACGAACGCGCCATTGGAATAAGCACCGGTTGCAATTATTGTATCGCCTTTCTTAAGATTCTTGAAGGAAATTTCCTTACCTGTTTCACCGTTAAGAATTTTAGCAGAGATATTTGAACCTGTCTTTGCGGCAAATATCTGTTCACTTACTGCACCTGCATCAAAGCTTACTATATTGATGTATCCATAAGATGAACTTGTTGATTCAATAACGCCTGTTTTGGTAGTAACGCTTGAAGCAGATGTCTGTTCAATCTTTGTAGCGGTTGTACCTGAAAGTGTAAGTGCAACTACATTTCCAAGACGAAGGTCATAAATTGTTGCATCAGAACCTGCAACCTTATAAGTTGCATCCATTGCTACTGCGTATGTCTGCTCATTAGAATTTACAGAAAGAGTAATTTCAGACTGTGCTGCAATCTTAATTGCAGTTATTGTACCTGTTACATTTCCGGATGTGCTTGTAGCAACAATCTTTGTAATTTCACCGCGTGTTATGGTAAGAACGACTCTGTCGCCTGCAAGTATTTCGCGAAGGCTCACACTCTTACCGTTACGGCGGATAACTGCGCTGTCAGAAACAGTGTATTCTGAAACTGTTTCCTCTTCTGTAATCTCATCAACTGTGCGAACAGTAAGACCTACAGGAGATGTAAGATTTATTTTTACTATTGTGCCCTGAACTGTAGCTTCTGCTGTTTGTCTGTCAATTGACACAATGTCTGAGCCAAGAAGCTTGATAACAACATAATCCTTAACCTTGATTGACTCAAATTTGTCTTTAACGCCATCTGTTGTTACCTCAAAATCAGCGTCAAGAGCATAGAATGTCTTAACTTCCTCTGTAGTGATTTCTGTAATAGAAACCTTAACATACGCACTGCTCTTAACTACAGAATTTACTGTACCCTTAACTGTAATGTTTGACTTGGGGCTTATTATATCAACAGAGTAGATGTCTTTACCGTGGCGAACAACTACAACATCAGAATTTGAAAGAATTTCTGAAGGATTAGCATTCTCACCATTGATTATAACTTTTACATCTTCATTTATAACATAGCTCTTTTCTCGGCCCTCTGCATTCGTGAATTCCAAAACACCTGCTTCTGTGTCAAAGGAATCAACAATGCCTGCCTCTGCCGAAATGTTGAGCTTGTCTATAATTCTGTACAACAGAACGCAAACCTGAGCACGGCTAAGCGCCTTCTCTGCATCAAAAACAACAGTACCGTCATCCTTCTGAACACCGTTCATAAGGCCTTCTTTAACTACGTATGAAACGTACTTTACCGCTTCGTCGGGAATCTGGCTTGCATCTGCAAAATCAAGTGAAGATGCACTGATTTCCTTAACGTCAGCACCCATAAGATTTGCGATAAGAATTGCCGCATCGCTTCTTGGGAATTCATCAAGATATTTTGAATCTCCAAGATATTCTTCTATAGTATCTGCACTGAGAACATTTTTGTAAAGAAGAAAAGCAATTTCTTTCTTATAGTTTGTATATGCACCTAAATCGATTGCATCAAGTACAGCCGCATATTTGTCATTTGCAAGTTCAACAATCTTTGAATTGTTAGCATCAGCAAATCCTGCAACGCGTGCAAACAAAAGCACAGCCTCAATTTTGCTTATCGACTTGTCAGGCTTGAATGTACCATCAGTATATCCCTTGATAATTCCAAGAGTGGTCATTTCCTCTATTTGAGTTGCTGCCCAGTCGTGGTCAGGGGAAAGCACATCGGGGAAGGTACTTGCCGAAGCAACACCTATAAATGCGCTCAAAATTAAGCTAATTGAAATAATAACAGACAGAAATCTTTTTTTCATTTCTATCTCCTCCCTTCTATATAATGTTATGATACCATACTTTTCGTTTTAAAGCAATAAGAAATTATAAATTTCTGTCGATTTTTTTACAAATTTCAACAACATTTAGTATTTGATACAGTTTTTAGGCACTAAATATCCGAAATGTTAATTTTATTTTATTTTGATTGAATTAGTGCATCATTTATGCTATAATACATCTTACGTATAGTAGAAAGGAATGAAATATATGCTATGCTCACGTTGCAATAAAAATGTTGCAGTAATATTCGTTACACGCCTTGAAAACGGCAAAACAATAAATGAGGGTTTGTGCATGCCGTGCGCAAAGTCTCTTGGCATAAATACACTTCAGCAGCTTGCAGGTGGGATTGACCCCGAGGAGATGGAAAACTTAAGCTCGCAGATGATGGAAATGCTCGAAAATGACGATACTGCATTTGAAATAGATGGCGACAATATGCATGGGTTCTCAATGGATAACTTAATGTCAATGTTTGGCGGCTTTAAAAAGGACGAAGCTCCTGCAGAAAAAGAAGAAAAAAGCGAAAAAAAGGAAAAACACAAAGAGAAAAAGAAAAAACTTCTTGATACCTATGGTACAAACCTTACCGCAAAGGCACGCGCAGGCGAGGTTGATATTGTAGTGGGTCGAGACCGTGAGATAGAAAGGCTTGTTCAGATTCTCAACCGCAGAACAAAAAACAACCCTGCCCTTTTAGGTGAGCCCGGTGTTGGTAAGACCGCAATTGCCGAAGGGTTTGCCGAGCGTATAGCGTCGGGAAATGTTCCCGAAAAGCTTCTTGATAAAGAGGTTTATCTGCTTGATTTCACCGCTATCGTGGCAGGCACTCAGTACCGAGGTCAGTTTGAGGCACGTCTCAAGGGTATTGTTGAGGAAACTAAAAAGCTCGGAAACATAATTCTTGTTATCGACGAGCTTCATAATATCGTTGGTGCAGGCGATGCAGAGGGTGCAATGTCTGCGGCAAATATACTTAAGCCCGCTCTCGCACGTGGTGAAATACAGGTTATAGGCGCAACAACGCTTAACGAATATCGTAAGTTTATAGAAAAGGACTCTGCTCTCGAAAGAAGATTTCAGACAGTTATCGTAGATGAGCCGAGCGGTGAGGAAACGGTCGAGGTTCTTCACGGAATAAAACGCTATTATGAGGACTATCATAAGGTAAAGATTTCTGACGATGTTATAAGAAGCGCAGTAAATCTTTCTCAGCGCTATATCACTGACCGTTATCTTCCCGATAAAGCGATTGACCTTATAGATGAGGCTGGCAGCCGTGCTAATCTCAGGAACGCAGTGCTTTCGCAAATTGCGTCAACAGAAAAGCAGCTTGCCGAGTTAAATGCACCAACGCCCGAAAACGAGCAATCCCCCACAGAAGAAGATTATGCACTTCTGGCGGAAATCAAAACAAAAAAATGTACTCTTGAAAAGGAGCTTGAAAACCTTAAAACACAGCTTGCAGATGTTCCTCTTACTGTTGATGATATTGCTCACGTAGTTGAGGAATGGACAAAAATCCCCGTAAGCAAAATCACTCAGGCGGAAACTGACAGACTTCTCAATCTTGAAAGCAGGCTGCACAGACGCATTATAGGGCAAAATGATGCGATAAACGGGGTCAGTCGTGCAATCAGGCGTAACCGTGCGGCTCTTTCCAAAAAGCTCCGCCCTGCAAGTTTTATCTTCGTAGGGCCTACTGGTGTTGGTAAGACAGAGCTTGTAAAGCAGCTTTCCTACGAGCTTTTTGACAGCGAAGATGCACTTATCCGTGTTGATATGACAGAATTTATGGAAAAGCACTCTGTTGCAAAGCTTATAGGCTCACCTCCCGGATATGTGGGCTATGATGATGCAGGTCAGCTTACTGAAAAAATCAGAAGAAAGCCGTACTGCGTTGTGTTATTCGACGAAATTGAAAAGGCACATCCTGATGTTTTGAATATACTTCTTCAAATCCTTGACGACGGGCGTGTTACCGACAGCCACGGCAAGACGGTAAGTTTTGAGAACACCGTTATTGTTATGACAAGCAATGCAGGAAGCGACTGGAAAGGCGGCGCTATCGGCTTTTCACAAAACGCTGCAAAGCAAAACAAGGATAAGGTTATGAGTGCACTTCGCCGCATCTTCAGACCTGAATTTTTAAACCGTGTTGATGAGATTGTTATTTTCGATGAGCTTTCTGAGGTTGAGCTTAGCCAGATATTTGACCTTATGTTTAATGACCTAAACGAAATGCTTGCTCAAAAGGATATGCGTGCTGAAATTACAGATGAAGCTAAGCTTTTCCTTGTTAGAAAGGCACTTGGCGAGCATCTTGGCGCAAGGCCGCTTCAAAGACTTATCAACCGAGAAATTTCAGACCAGCTTTCCGAAACGATTATTCGCGGAGCATACAAAGAGGTAATCTACGTATCTCTTGAAGATGGTCAAATTAAGGTGAATTAAATGATTGTTACTATTAACGATTTTTCTGCTCAGCATACGTTTGAGTGCGGTCAGTGCTTCAGGTGGCAAAGGCTTGACGACGGTTCGTATCTTGGCGTTGCAGGCGGGCGTGCGACCCGTATTTCTACAGATGGAAACACCGTTAACATCGACTGCAGCGAGGAAGACTACAACGGGTTCTGGAAGATCTACCTTGATGTTGAGCGTGATTACGGAAAAATTAAGAAAGTTCTTTCAGTAAATGATATAATGACCGAGGCAATTTCCTTTGGTAGCGGCATAAGAATACTGCGTCAGGAATTCCATGAGGCACTTATTTCCTTTATAATATCACAGCGCAGTTCTATACCGAGGATAAAAACATGCGTCAACCGACTTTGCGAACGCTTTGGCGAGCCGATAGATTTTCACGGGCAAACTCTTTATGCTTTCCCGTCAATTGAGGTTTTATCTACTTTAAGCGAAAGTGATTTTGCAAAACTGGGCGTAGGTTACCGTGCTCAGTATCTTGTTGATGCTTCACGCCGCCTTGCAGAGTGCGAGATTGACTTTGATACACTAAATTCGCTCAACACACAGAAAGCAAGAGAAGAGCTTCTTAAAATCAAAGGTGTCGGAGATAAGGTGTGTGATTGTGTGCTTTTGTTCTCGCTCGGAAAATACGACCTTTTCCCGTCAGATGTGTGGATAAAGCGTGTTATGAAGGAACAGTTTAATGAACTCGACGCAAAGCTTGCAGGGGAAAGCTTTTTTGGCAAGTACAGCGGTTTTGCACAGCAGTATCTTTTTTACTGGCGAAAATTTCTTGAAGGATGATAATTTATGAAAAACTTTTACGCAGATGCTTACTTATGCAGCATATTGGATGTAACAGTCCCCTTTTTGAGAGAAAGAGGAATATCGGGGCTTATTCTTGATATTGATAACACTCTTATCGGGCACAATGTTCCCTTGCCTGACGAAAATGTTCTTAAGCATCTTCGCACGCTCGAAGAGGGTGGCATTAAGCTTTGTGTTGTTTCTAACAACACTACCCCAAGGGTTAAAAGCTTTTGCGAAAAAATCGACGTCAGCTTTTTCGTTGCAAATGCACTTAAGCCACGCCGTATAGGTTACGAAAGAGCATTTAAAGAGCTTGGTCTCTCCCCTGTCTCTGTTGCTGCAGTAGGTGATCAGGTGTTTACAGATGTATGGGGCGCCAAAAGAGCGGGCTGCTTTGCAATACTTACAAAGCCGCTTCACAAGGGTGGCGAGGGCTTTCTGATTTCTATTAAAAGAATTCTCGAAAAGCCGTTTATCAGAAAATTCCATTAATTTCAAAAAAAGCTTGCATTGTATTATTTTTAGTGGTATACTGTTTATAGTGTTAGAGTGGGTTGCGTCCCACTCTTTCGTATTATATGGAATTAAGGAGGTTAGCTATGTCTAAGGTTGAGGCTCTGCTTGAAAGACTTGCGCTGCCCGTATGTGAAAAGCACGGAGTGTATATCTATGATACAGAGTATAAAAAAGAAGGCTCGAACTACTATCTTCGTCTTTTTATTGATAAAGACGGCGGCGTTACAATAAACGATTGCGAAAATGTAAGCCGTGATATGAGCATGCTTCTTGACGAGCACGACAGCATTATAAAGGATGCCTATTTGTTTGAGGTGTCTTCCCCAGGGGTTGACAGGGTGCTTTCAAAGGATTGGCACTTTGAAAAGGTGCTCGGTCAGGATATTGACATTAAGCTTTTCTCTGCAATAGAAGGCACAAAGGAGCTTTCGGGAAAGCTCGTTTCCTATGACGGAAACATTATAACAGTTCTCTATGGTAAGAAAGAAATTACAATTGATAAAAATAAGGCGGCATCAGTTCGTCTTGCATTTAAATTTTGATAGGAGTGTTTGGAAAAAATGAACAGTGAACTTATACTTGCCCTTGAGGCACTTGAAAGTGAAAAGCGTATACAGAAAGAAATTATGTTTGACGCACTTGAAACTGCACTTGTAACTGCTTACAAGAAGAACTTCGGTGCAAACTACAATTGCTTTGCAGAGGTTAACCGTGAAACAGGCGATATGCGTGTATACTGCACAAAAACAGTAGTAGAAGAGGTTGAGGACGACTGCCTTGAGATTTCTCTTGAAGACGCTAAGAAAATCAACAAGCGTTATAAAGCAGGCGACCTTGTAGAGATTGAGGCTACTCCTGCTAAATTCGGCAGAATTGCCGCACAGACCGCAAAGCAGATTGTTGTGCAGAAAATCCGCGAGGCAGAACGTGGAAATATGTATAATGAATATAGCGACAAGGAAAACGATGTTATGACAGGTAAGGTTGAAAAGCTTGACCGCAGAGGAATTATGATTGACCTTGGCACTGCTGAAGCAATCCTTGCTCCGAGCGAGCAGATTCCCGGCGAAAGCTACACCCCCGGTAAATATCTTAAGGTCTATGTTTTCGAGGTTAAGAAAACCACAAAGAGCGTAAATCTTATGGTTTCAAGAACACATCCCGGTCTTGTTAAAAAACTTTTTGAGCAGGATGTTCCCGAAATTGCTGATGGCAGCGTTGTTATTAAGAACATTGCCCGTGAGGCAGGCAGCCGCAGTAAGCTTGCAGTTTACTCAGAAAATCCCAACATTGACCCCGTTGGTGCCTGCGTTGGACAAAAAGGTACACGTGTTGCTTCAATAGTTGAAGAGCTTAATGATGAGAAAATCGATGTTATTCAGTATAGCGAGGACCCCGTTGAATACATCAGTGCTGCACTTAATCCTGCAAAGGTTCTCAGTGTTGAAATTGATGAAAACAACAAATCGGCTCTTGTTACAGTTCCCGAATTTCAGCTTTCACTTGCAATCGGTAAAGAGGGGCAGAACGCTCGTCTTGCTGCAAGACTTACCGGTTGGAAGATTGACATAAAGAGCGACGGCGGTGAAAACGGAAAGGAATGATTTCTCTTGAATATTCCTGAGAGAATGTGCGTAGTTTGCCGCAATATGAAGCCCAAATGCGAGCTTGTTCGTATTGTGAAAAACAAGGAAAATCAGCTTTTTGTTGACAAATCGGGCAAAGCATCAGGCAGAGGTGCATACGTGTGTAAAGATGGAGAATGCGCTCAAAAGCTTTTGTCTGTGCGTGCACTCGCCCGTGCATTTCACTGCGAAATATCAGCTGAAATTACAGAAAATATAATGAAAGAATTGATATAATGAACGATAGATTATTAGGTATGCTGGGGCTTAGCATCCGTGCGGGGAAAACCGTGTTCGGAGCATTCCTTACAGAAAAAGCTATTGACGAGGGAAAAGCAAAGCTCGTTATAGCGTCGGAGGACATCGGCTCAAGCAACAGGCGGAAAATATCGGCCAAATGCGAAAATGAAAAAGTAGACCTTATTTTTTACTCAACGACAGAAGAAATCAGCCACTGGGCAGGGAAGAAAAATGTTCCTGTCGTATGTGTCTGCGATGAAGGCTTTGCCGCCGCTATCGTTAAAATTTATGGAGGTGCTCGTAAATGATTGCAAAACAGAAAATCAGTGCTTTGGCAAAAGCAATAAATGTTCCCGGAAAGGAAATCTCAAAAGTGCTTTCCGATATTCTCGGCATTACGAAAAGCACGGCATCAAATCTTGAGGTTAGTGAAATGAGCGTTGTTCTTGAATACTACACTCAGAAGTTTGATGACGGAACACCTATCGAGGAGTACATCGCTGCTCAGAAAGAGAAGATGAAAGAAGAAGAGGAAAAGCAGCAGGCAAAAGAGGAAAGCGTTGACGAAATTATAAAGGATAATGAAGAAATTGTTCCGCATAAAACTGTTCGTTATGTTGATACTAAGACAAACACTGTTGACCTTGATGTTCAGCTTGCAAAGGAAAAGGCTGAAGAGCTTGCTCCCGAAATCAAGGATACAGATACAAATAAACAGCGTATAAAGAAAAACAAGCAAAAGCAGCCTCAGAAGAAAATGGCTCAAAAGCCCGAGCCTCCAAAGCCGAAAAAGGTTGAAAAGCTTCACGTTGTTATTTCTGATGAAATCACAGTTGGCGACCTTGCTCAAAAGCTTAAGGTAGCGGCTACTGAAATTATCAAGCGTCTTATGCAGCTTGGTATTATGGCGGCAATTACACAGAGCATTGAATACGACGTAGCAGCACTTATCGCAGAGGATATGGGTGCTGAGGTTGAGCGTGAAATTATAATTACCGAGGAGGATAAGCTCATTGGCGAGGCAGACGCTCCCGATGATGAAAAGGACCTTGTTCCCCGTCCCCCTGTTGTCGTTGTTATGGGACACGTTGACCACGGTAAAACAAGCCTTCTTGACGCTATCCGCAGTGCAAATGTAACCGCAAGCGAGGCAGGCGGTATCACTCAGCATATCGGTGCATATATGGTAAACATTAACGGAAGTCAGATTGCTTTCCTTGATACACCCGGACACGAGGCGTTTACCGCAATGCGTGCGAGAGGTGCTCAGGTAACTGATATTGCAATCCTTGTTGTTGCAGCTGACGACGGTATTATGCCGCAGACAGTTGAGGCAATAAATCACGCAAAAGCAGCTAACTTAAGCATTATTGTTGCTATAAACAAAATGGATAAAGAGGGTGCAAACCCTGACCGCGTAAAGCAGGAGCTTACAGAATACGGCCTTGTTCCTGAGGAATGGGGCGGCGATGTAATCTGTGTTGAGGTAAGTGCTAAGCAGCATCAAAATATTGACCAGCTTCTTGAAATGGTGCTACTCACTGCAGAAATGAAAGAGCTTAAGGCTAACCCCAATCGTCGTGCAAAAGGTACAGTTGTTGAATCTAAGCTTGACAAGGGTCGTGGCCCTGTTGCTACTGTAATTGTACAAAACGGCACACTCAGAACGGGTGATATCATCGTTGCAGGTACGGCTGTTGGTAGGGTTCGTGCTATGACAGATGAACACGGCAGAAGAACAAAAGAGGCTCTTCCCTCTACCCCTGTTGAAATCGTAGGTCTTAGCGAAACTCCCGATGGCGGTGATATTTTCTACGCCGTTGCAGATGAGCGTGCTGCACGCAATGTTGTTGAGGCAAGAAAGCAGAAAATAAAAGACGATGCAATTAAGGCAAACCAGCGTGTTAACCTTGAAGACCTCTTCAGCCAGATACAAGACGGTAGCGTAAAAGACCTTAATATCATTGT
Organism: Clostridia bacterium; assembly: GCA_045580605.1. Lineage (GTDB taxonomy): Bacteria > Bacillota > Clostridia > UMGS1883 > UMGS1883 > UMGS1883. The sequence goes on from JAZNOC010000018.1 coordinate 16,551, forward strand.
TAAGGCTGACGTTCAGGGTAGCGTTGAAGCAGTTCGTCAGAGCCTTGAAAAGCTTTCTAATGAGGAAGTTCGTGTACGTGTTATTCACGGTGCAGTTGGTGCTATCACAGAGAGCGACGTATCTTTGGCATCTGCATCAAATGCAATTATCGTAGGCTTTAACGTTCGTCCCGACGTGGGCGGAAGAAATGCTGCCGAAATCAACAAGGTTGAGCTTCGTATGTATCGCGTAATTTACGATGCAATTGAGGAAATTCAGTCAGCTATGAAGGGTATGCTTGCACCTAAGTTTAAGGAAAAAGTTATCGGTCATGCTGAAATCCGTCAGACATTTAAGGTAAGTAACGTTGGTACAATCGGCGGTTCTTATGTTACAGACGGTAAAATCCAGCGCAACTGCGGTGTTCGTATTGTACGTGATGGTATTGTTATTCACGAAGGCGAGCTTGACTCTCTCCGCAGATTTAAAGACGACGTTAAGGAAGTTAACACAGGCTATGAGTGTGGTCTCGGCTTTGTTAACTACAATGACATCAAAGAGGGCGACGTTGTTGAATGTTATATAATGGAAGAGGTTAAACAATAATTCGGATGACATTGTCATCCTCTCGAAAACGAAGTTTCCAATACAATAAAAAGGAGATTATTATGTCTTTTAAAAGAACAGACAGAATATCTGAAGAAATTAAGAAAAAACTCAGCTCAATTATCCGCGACCTTAAGGACCCGAGAATACCGCTTATGACAAGCGTTGTAAGCGTACAGGTTTCAAATGACTTACGCTATGCAAAGGCGTTTATAAGCATTATGGGAACAGAAGACGAAAAGAAAGAAACTCTTAAGGCTCTCAAATCAGCCGCGGGTTATATAAGGCGTGAAATTGGCAGCAGAATAAAAATTTACACTGTGCCCGAATTCACTTTTGTTGAGGATACCTCAATTGAATACGGTGCACATATAAATGACCTTCTTAATCAAATTAAAAAGGACTGATTTTCTATGCCAAAAAAGGTAATTGAACATCTTATAAACAGTAAATCTGTTGCACTTTTTGTGCATATCAATCCCGATTGGGACTGCATCGGCAGTGCCTTTGCGCTGAGGGGTGCGTTGCGCTCTCTCGGCGTTTTGTGCGATATTTTCACGGAAACACCGCTTAATGATTATCTTGGTTTTATGGAAAGTGATGTTATCCCCTACAGTGAAAATGCCGCTGCACCCAATTATGAGTGCTACTGTGCACTTGATGTTAACAGTGCAGACAGAATTGGAAATTGGGGCAAATATTTTTCTCAAAAGGAAAACACTGCTTGCATTGACCATCACTTAGGCGAGAGCGATTTTGCACGTATCAGCTATTCAGACCACAAGCGCAGTTCAACGGGCGAGCTTGTATTTGATTTGCTTGAAGAGATTTCCTTCCCGATTACAAAAGAAATAGCACAGTATCTTTACTGTGCAATTTCTGCTGATACGGGTTCTTTTCAGTATGCCTCGGTAAATAAGCGTACGTACGAAATACTTATGGCACTTGCAGATGCGGGTATTAACACATCGTATTTGAGCAGTATGCTTTATGAAAGAAATACGCTTAAAAAGCTTAAACTGCAGGCAGAGGCAATAATGTCCATCAATGTTTATAAGGACGGAAAGATTGCAACGGCAAAAATAACTGATGAGGTTATGAAAAAGTATAATGCCGTTAAAGCGGACACCGAGGGGCTTGCTCAAATTCC
>JAZNOC010000019.1:0-9596 GCA_045580605.1 Clostridia bacterium
ATAGCGATTGTCAACTGACGCTGATGCTTTGCACATGTGCCTGTAATTCTTCTGGGAAGAATTTTTGCACGCTCAGAAACATAGCGACGGAGCTTTGCAACATCTTTGTAATCTATATCCGTAACCTTGTCAACACAGAACTGACAAACTTTCTTTTTAGGCTTGCGAGCTCTGAAAGGTCTTTCGGCTTTATCTTTCTCCATCATGGCTAAAAACCTCCTTGATTAAAATGGTAAATCATCGTCTGTTCCCATAGGTGAAATCGGGTCGGGAAGAGAACCAAAATCATTGGATGCAAAGTCGCTTGTGCCTTCATTGTATGAAGAAGCACTGTCGCGCTTGCTTTCAGCAAAATAAACCTGATTTACAACCACGTCGGTTGCATAATGTCTCTTGCCCTCGGGATCATCCCATGAGCGAGTCTGAATGCTGCCCTCGATAGCAGCGAGAGTGCCTTTTTTAAAGTACTTAGAAACAAATTCCGCTGTCTGACGCCACGCAACACAGTTAATAAAATCTGCCTTACGCTCTTCACCCTGACGGGCGAAGTTGCGGTCAACTGCAAGTGTGAATGAGCATGTGCTTATTCCTTGCGGAGTACTGCGGAGTTCGGGGTCGCGGGTAAATCTGCCCATCAATATAACTTTGTTAAGCATTTAAAACCCTTCCTTGCGTTTTCTTTTGTGAATTATTCCTCTTCCTTGCGGATGGTGATTGTACGCAATACACCGTCTGTAATTCCGTAAACTCGGTCGAGTTCCTTGGGGAATTCAGGAGCTGAAGAGAAGTTCACAAGAACGTAGTAACCTTCTGTCTTGAAATCGATGGGGTAAGCAAGCTTTCTCTTTCCCCAAACGTCTACGCTTTCAACAGTACCATTGTCAGCAATAAGCTTCTGGAACTTTTCTGAAAGAGCGTTGATAGTCTCTTCTTCAAGAGCTGTGTCAAGAACAAAAATGGTCTCATACTTGTTTATGATTTCAGCCATTTTTTACACCTCCTTCTGGACTTTGGCCCCGATAAAAAACACGGAGCAAGGATAGCATTCATTAAAATGCTAATTTATTATATACTTAAAACAATATAATGTCAAGAAATTTATTTGTTTTTCGAAAACTTTGAGAAAAACTATTGATAAAATCGCGTCATCGTGATATACTTTAGAAGATGTGCCAGCCGGGGAGGCAGCGGTTCCCTGAATCCGCAATCCGCTACAGCGGAGGTTGATTCCCCGATTGAGGCGTACTTTCTGCACAGCAGGAGCATATAAGTGGTGTTGACGGTTGGGTCCTGTGCAACATCGACCCGTGAACCTCGTCAGGCGGGGAACCGAGCAGCGATAAGCGGTCATCGATGTGTGCCACAGGTGTGCCTGACCTGAGCTAACTGTATGAATACCGTGTGTGGAAATATGTCGATTTCGGGGTGCGCATCTTAAATAGTTTATCAGGCTGCCGCAAATGGCGGCTTTTTTATAAGGAGGTGGGGCAATGGAGTATCAGGCTCTTTACAGAACTTGGAGGCCTAAAACATTTGATGATGTTGTAGGGCAAAGCCACGTTACCGAAACTATAAAAAATGAAATAAAGAACAATACCTGCGGGCATGCTTTCTTATTTTGCGGAAGCCGAGGTACAGGTAAAACCTCAACTGCAAGGATACTCAGCCGCGCAGTTAACTGCGAAAATCCGCAGGACGGAAATCCCTGTAATAAGTGCCCTACCTGTATTGGTATTGAAAACGGCAGTATTATGGATATTGTTGAAATTGACGCTGCAAGTAACAGCGGTGTCGATAACATCCGCTCTCTTCGTGAAGAAGCAAGCTACAATGCGGCAGTAACCAAAAACAAGGTCTATATTATAGACGAGGTGCACGCTCTGAGTAAGGACGCTTTCAATGCGCTTTTAAAGCTTCTTGAGGAGCCTCCGTCTCACGTTAAGTTTGTGCTTGCAACTACCGAGGCAAACAAAGTGCTTGAGACGATTTCTTCAAGATGTCAACGCTTTGATTTTAAGAGAATTACGCCTGAGGATATTTATGCAAGGCTTGATTATATCTGCTCTGCCGAGGGTATAATGGCAGAGGAAAAAGCGCTTCGTATGATAGCAACATCGGCAGATGGCTCGCTTCGTGATGCACTCAGCTATCTTGAACCGTGCCTTGCCGCGGGAAAAGAGATAAAAACCGAATTTGTTGAGGAATTTCTGGGCAAATCCGATAACTCTGCGGTTATGGAGCTTTGCGAAAGCATAGGCAGGTGCGATGCCCAAAATGTACTTTCGTGTGTGGAGACTGTTTCTTCAAGGGGCAGAAATCTCACCCCGTTTATAGAAAATGTAATAAAGGCAATGCGAGATATGCTCGTTGTTACAATAACGGGCAGCTGCAAAAGTGATTTTGAGGGTGAGGACTACGAAAAGCTAAAGAATGACGCCTCTCTCTTTACTTCGGAAAAACTCCTTTATGCAATAAAATCACTTTCAGAGGCAGTGGCATCTGCAAAGTATATGACAAACCCGCGTGTTATTTTTGAGGCGGCACTTGTAAGGCTGTGCGTGGGAGGAAACGATACTTCAACAGACGCCTTGCTCGCAAGAATTTCCGAGCTTGAAAAAAGGCTCGACAGCGGAAATTTTAAGGTGGTTAAGGAGCCTGCACAGAAAAAACCTGCGCAGGAAAAGCCGAAGCCTGAAATCAAAAAGGAGCCAATTCCTCAAAGTGAGCTAGTAGATAAAATCAAGAAAATCTGGCCCGAGGTTATGCAGGATATGGCAGGAAGCATTGTGCTTTATGCCGCGCTTGAAAACGTAACTTTGCGTGAAGAAAGCGGGAAGCTTGCGCTTACATTTCCCGATGCAGGCGGGCGTGAGCTTAAGGATATGGTAAAAGACGGAATTGATGATATAAAAAAATCAATCGAAAGACATACACAAAATGCGGTTGATGTTGTTACAAGACTTGAAAGTGATTTTTCAATGTCTGTTCAAAAGGAAGAACATGACCTTTTTGACGACATCATAAAGCTACCGATAACAAATACAGACGAAAGGAAGATGTAATATGGCAAAGGGCGGTTTCCCAAGAAATATGGGAGGTATGGGCATGCCTAATATGAACAATATGCTCAAGCAGGCTCAGAAAATGCAGGAAGAAATGATGAAGGCTCAGGAATCACTTGGTGAGCAGACTATTGAGGCAAGTGTTGGAGGCGGAGCCGTAAACGTAAAGGTTAATGGCAAAAAGGAAGTTATTGAAATCAAAATTTCCCCCGATGCAGTAGACCCTGATGATGTTGAAATGCTTGAAGATATGCTGACAAGTGCCGTAAACGAAGCACTTCGCAAGGCTGACGAGGCGGCAGCAGGCAGCCTCAGCAAAATTACAGGTGGAATGAATATCCCCGGTTTGTTTTAAAGTGAGTTGAATGAAATGTATCCTGATTCTTTACAATCTTTAATAGACGAATTCAATAAACTACCCGGCATAGGGCATAAAAGTGCGGTGAGGCTTGCGTTTCACGTTATGAATATGCCTCAGGACAAAGTAGAGAAATTTGTAAACGCAATCAATCGTGCAAAAACAAATGTGCACCTTTGCGAGAAGTGTCAGAACCTTACCGACAAGGCACTTTGCGATATTTGCTCTTCGCAAAACCGTGATAAAAGCGTGATTTGCGTTATGGAAAGTCCAAAGGACGTAACAGCGCTTGAAAAAACACGCGAGTACAAAGGGCTTTATCATGTGCTTCACGGCGTAATATCGCCGATGGACGGAGTAGGTCCCGAGGATATAAAAATAAAGGAGCTTATTGCGCGTCTTAATAGTGATGTGCGTGAAGTTATAATGGCAACAAACCCGACTGTTGAGGGTGAGGCAACCGCTATGTACATAGCAAGGCTTCTTAAGCCGATGGGTATAAGTGTTACACGCATCGCTCACGGCATTCCTGTTGGCGGAGATATTGAATACGCCGACGAGATTACGCTTGCACGTGCTATGGAAGGCAGACGGGAAATATAACTTAATCATAAAAACCCCTTCGATGAATATAAATTCATTAGAGGGGGATTTTTTTATGATTAACAAGGATATTATCATTAAAAACGCACGCAAAATAATTGATACCTTGCGTGATACCCGCTACGCAACTGCAGACCTTGAAGAGCGTCTTGCTCTTGCAAGGATGGACGTGGCGCACACAAGAGCGGGACTTTTGGACGCAAACGATTCCAAAACGGCAGAGATTTATGCCGCTAAGCTCAAGGCGGCTCAGGAAGAGTACATACGTGTGCTCAAAAAAACGCGTGAAAGAAAGGTCATATAAATAAAAAAAGAAGTTTAAAATCAACTTTTAAACTTCTTTTTTTATTTACTTGATGTTTTTAATTAGAGCCGCAAGTTCCTTGTCATTGTAATTATAAACACTGTTGCAGAAATGGCAGCTTATCTCTGCCTTTCCGTCCTCGTCAAGAATTTTTTGCATTTCTTCCTTGCCGATGCTTATAAGTGCTTTGTCTATACGGCTACGTGAACAGTTGCACTTATATGCAGGATTTACGTTTTCAAAATACTCTATCTCATAGCCCGAAAGTAGTCTTTCTACAATATCCTCAGGCTTTAAGCCTTTGTCCAAAAGCTCGGTTACTGAGCCAATTGAGTTTACTGCCTTTTCAACCCTGTCAATGTCTTCATCGTAAGCTCCGGGAAGTATCTGTAAGATAAAGCCCCCCGCTTTTTTGATTGTGTAATCAACATCAACCAAAACGCCAAGTGCAACAGCGGTTGGAAGCTGTTCGCTTTCTGCATAGTAGTGGGTAAGGTCTTCGGCAATTTCGCCGCTTGTAAGAGGCGTCTGACCAACGTATGGCTCCTTAAGACCGAGGTCTCTGATTATACTGAGTGTACCATTTGTACCAACAGCCCCGCCAACATCGAGCTTACCCTTGTTATTAAGAGGAAGGTCAACGAGAGGGTTATCTACATATCCACGGACAATGCCGTGTCCGTTTCCGATTGCAACCACACGACCAATCGGGCCACCGCCATTTAGCTGAACGGTTATGCTGTCATCTGCGGATTTTAACATACTGCCCATAATTGCTGCAGCGGTAAGAGTTCTTCCAAGTGCAGCAGCTGCCGTGGGGAGCATTTTATGAATACGTTGTGCCTCGTTGCAAAGCTCGGTTGTATCCGCCACAATTACACGGATTGCCCCGTTTGAAGTTATGGCATTTACTATATAATCACTCATAGGTAATTTTCCTTTCCTATTTGATGGTTGCCTGTTCAATGAGAAGGGTTTTTCCTTTAGGCGCAAGTTTAATGCTTGCTTCGACCTCTCTTATATCGGCAGATTTCATAAGCTCAATTAAAGCATTTCCAAAATGGTTGGAGAGGATGTAGTTTGCAAATTCCTCGGCAAACTGCTCCTGCTCATATTTTTCCTGATCAGCTTTGGTAAGGTTCATATCCTCAAAGAACTTGTCAGTAAGCTCTTCATAGCTTGAAACATCTGCCACCTTAAAAATCAAAGCGTCCGACTCCTGGTCGGTAAGCGTTGTTTTAATTACAGGAACTTCAAGCGTAACACTTACGGTAAATCTTCCGTCGCGGAAACGTGAGGGAGTAACTTCGTTTATTTTATATGAAAAACGGTCAATTTTAGCATCAATAATTGCATTCGATATTTCTTCAATTTCACTGTCAGAAATGACTGAAGAGGAAAATCCCCAATGTTCTCTTAATGTGTCAGGTGAGAAAAGAGCATCATCGGTGATAAGCAAATTAAAAAGCTCGCCACACTTGTTTTTTGAAAGAAAGTAATCGCCTGCAGTTGAGGTAGATACTTTCCCGTTTTTGTAATCAGTGAAAAAAGCGTCTACAACCGCTGTTGCCTCAGAAATATCCTGTGACTTATTTGAGCAGGCACAAAGAAAAACCGTTGAAAGAATTAAAAAGATTGCAAGTAATTTTTTTGTCATTTTGCGTTTCCCTTTCCCTAATAAAGAATTAAACAAAATTATGTCAATTTTATGATTTGATAAGAAAAAATTTCTTAAAGCACATAAAAATATTTTATCCATTTCGCGTTTTGTTGTCAAGAGGAATAATAATATTGTTGCAAATAAAGACAAAAGATGGTAAAATATATCCGTTATAAACAAAGAATATATGAACAGGGAGAAAATAGGTCTTAAAAATACTATTATCTTTTGTTGCGGAAGGATTTTATCCTCCTTTTCATTGTGAAAGCTTGCAGAGAAAAAAATTCAGGAATATGTTGAACAAAAGTAAAGAGTTACATTATGTTTAGGACAAGGTCGCGTTATGAATTTTATAAAATCGGTTAATAATCTTACAGGAAAAGAAAAAATATTATGGGTACTGTCGCTTGCGGTTATCTTTATATCCTCGGCGGTATTTCCTGACCCCGACTGGATGTCGGTTGTAACATCGCTTGTCGGTGCAACAGCACTTATATTTGTGGGAAAGGGCGACCCTATCGGTCAGTTTATATGCATTATATTCAGCATTATGTATGCTTTAGTTTCGTGGCATCTACGCTACTTTGGAGAAATGATTACGTATATGTGTATGAGTGCGCCTGCGTCGTTTTGTGCGCTTATTGCGTGGCTCAAAAACCCGTATACAAAGCGCGAGGTAAAGGTCTCGGGTATGACTCCGAAAAAGTGGGTGCTTTTATCCTTGGGGACAGTAATAGTTACCATAGCTATGTATTTTGTTCTTAAATATTTTAACACGGCAAATCTTCTGGTAAGTACATTTTCCATAACAACAAGCTTTATGGCATCCGTGCTTACTATGCTTCGAAGTCCGTACTACGCATTGGCATACGCACTAAACGACATTGTTTTAATTATTTTGTGGATATTGGCACTGTTTGTTGATATTGCATATCTTCCAATGGTGATGTGCTTTGTGGTGTTTTTTGCAAATGATATATACGGATTTATCAACTGGCGAAAAATGAGAAAGAAACAAAATCAGGGGGTGTAAAAATGAAGCTCGTTTTAATTACTGCTCTCGGGGTAGGCGGTGCAACCTTAATCGGTGCACTGATAGGGTTCGCTTTCAGAAAAATTTCCCATAAGCTGACTGATGTCTTAATGGGCTTTGCAGCAGGCGTAATGCTTTGCGCTGCAATAATAGGACTTATTCTTCCGTCTTTGGAGGGAGGGGGAAAGTGGGCGCTTCCTTTGGCTGTAATCGGTATTTTTTGCGGTGCATTTTTCTTAAATGTGATAGACAAGGCGGTGCCCCATCTTCACAGACTTGCAGGCACTGAATTTGAGGAGCATAATAACGCAAGGCTTAAAAAAATTCTTCTTTTTGTTATGGCAATAGCAATACATAACTTCCCTGAGGGCATTGCAGCAGGTGTTGGCTTTGGAACGGGGGATGTGTCGGGGGCTATTAGTATTGCACTTGGTATAGCACTTCAGAATATTCCCGAGGGAATGGTTGTAATTGCACCGATGCTTTCTGTCGGAGTAAGCAGGAGAAACACTCTTATAATTGCACTTATAACGGGGTTTATAGAGGTTATAGGAACGTTAATCGGATATATGGCAGTAAACGTATCTGCGGCAATTCTTCCGTTTGCACTTGCATTTGCAGGCGGAACAATGCTCTACGTAATAAGCGACGAAATGATTCCCGAAACACACGCGCACGGCAACGAGCGGGCATCAACATACTCACTTATTGTAGGTTTTTGCCTTATGCTTGTGATGGACTATATTTTATAAAATAAACGTGAAAATATTCGGCATAAATTATTGACAAACCAGTGCTAATATGTTATTATAATGAAAATATCTTTAATTCGATACAGAGATGTCGGCAAGATATGTTATACTACCCATGCAGATAAACTGCATGCAATTTTGTTGTGTAATAAGTCTGCCGAAAGGGCAGACTTTTTTTACTGTATAGGAAATGCAAGGAGAAACAGATGAGCTATTTAATGACACACGAGAATATTGAAATGATAGCAAAAGCGTACAAAGAGAGTGGTATTTCCGACCGCTTTGATTTGGCGTTCTTTAAAGATTGTGTTGTTTTACCGGGATTTGCAGATGTACATGTGCATTTGCGTGAACCCGGTTTTTTTTATAAGGAAACAATAAAAAGCGGAACGCGGGCAGCGGCACACGGCGGCTTTTGTGATGTCTGCAGTATGCCCAATCTTTCGCCTGCGCCCGATAGCTTAGAAAACCTGAAACTTCAGCTTGATATAATTGAAAAGGATGCGTGCATAAGAGTTCACCCTTACGGCACAATCACAAAAGAGCAAAAGGGCGAATTTCTTTCTGATATGGAGGAAATGGCAGAACACGCTGTTGCATTTTCGGATGACGGGCGTGGTGTTCAGTCGGATGAAATGATGGAAAAGGCGATGCTTAAAGCAAAAAGCCTTAATAAAATAATTGCGGCACACTGCGAGGATAACAGTCTTCTTTACGGCGGATACATTCACGACGGTGATTATGCAAAAGAGCATAATCACAAGGGAATATGCTCCGAAAGCGAGTGGGGGCAGATAAAAAGAGATATTGAGCTTGTGAAAAAAACGGGCTGCAAGTACCATGTGTGTCATATCTCGACAAAGGAAAGTGTTGAGCTTATAAGACAGGCGAAAAAAGACGGTGTGGATATAACTTGTGAAACCGGACCGCATTACCTTGTATTTAACGACACAAATCTCGAGGAAGACGGCCGCTTTAAAATGAACCCGCCGATAAGGAGCGAAAGCGACAGACTTGCACTTATCGAGGGTATCGTAGATGGCACAATAGATATGATAGCGACGGACCACGCACCGCATAGTGCCGAGGAAAAGTCAAAAGGGCTTAAGGATAGCCTTATGGGTGTTGTGGGGCTTGAAACGTCTTTTCCCGTTTTGTATACACATCTTGTAAGGACAAACATCATAACGCTTGAGAGGCTTATGGACTTAATGTGCCACAATCCGAGAAAACGCTTTAATCTTCCGCTTGGAGAGGACTTCTCCGTGTGGAATTTAGATAAAGAATATAAAGTAAATCCCAATGAGTTTTTATCTATGGGAAAAAGCACACCGTTTAAGGATGCAAAGGTTTACGGAAAATGTCTGCTTACGGTGGCAGACGGCAAGGTAGTATTTGAAGGAGGAAATATAAATGGCTAAAAGAACGGATTTAAAGAAAATACTTATTATCGGCTCAGGTCCTATCGTTATAGGTCAGGCGGCTGAGTTTGACTATGCAGGAACGCAGGCATGTTTAGCTCTCAGGGAAGAGGGCTACGAGGTTGTACTTGTTAACTCTAACCCCGCAACTATTATGACAGATACCACAATTGCCGATAAGGTTTATATGGAGCCTCTTACACTTGAGTATGTGGCTAAAATTCTTCGCTATGAAAGACCCGATGCAATTCTTCCGGGCATTGGCGGACAGACAGGTCTTAACCTTGCAATGCAGCTTCAGGAAAAGGGCATCTTAAAGGAATGTGGCGTTGAGCTTCTCGGTACAAGCAGCGAAAGTATTGCCCGTGCGGAAGACCGTGAGCTTTTCAAAGAGCTTTGCCAG
>JAZNOC010000020.1:0-24753 GCA_045580605.1 Clostridia bacterium
GTTGCCCGTGTAAAGAGCTACAAGGCAGGCTTTGTAGTAAGCGACAGTAACCTTAAGATTGATTCAACTTTGGCCGATGTACTTGCACTTGTTGAGGAAAAGGGCCACAATACGATGGCTGTTACCGAAGACGGCACACCTAACGGCAAGCTTCTCGGCGTTGTTACAAGCCGTGATTATCGTGTAAGCCGTATGGATACAGCAATGAAGGTAAAAGACTTTATGACTCCGTTTGAAAAGCTTATATGTGCTCCTGAAAGCACAACTCTTAAAGAGGCAAACGACATTATCTGGGAAAATAAGCTTAACTCTCTTCCGATTATAAATGACAAGCAGGAGCTTAAGTACTTTGTATTCAGAAAGGACTATTCTTCTCACAAGAATAACCCCAACGAAGTTCTTGACGCTCAGAAGCGTTATATCGTAGGTGCTGGTATCAACACCCTCGACTACGAAAAGCGTGTCCCCGCACTTGTTGAAGCCGGTGCAGATGTGCTTTGTATTGACTCTTCCGAGGGTTATACTGCATGGCAGGCAAAAACAATTGCCTTCATCCGTGAAAAATACGGCGAAAGCGTAAAGGTTGGTGCAGGTAACGTAGTTGACCGCGAGGGCTTTATGTTCCTTGCAAAAGCAGGTGCTGACTTTATAAAGATTGGTATCGGCGGCGGTAGTATCTGTATCACACGTGAGCAGAAGGGTATTGGTCGCGGTCAGGCAACAGCAGTTATCGAGGTTGCTGCAGCTCGTGATGAGTACTACAAAGAAACCGGTATCTATATCCCGATTTGCTCAGACGGCGGTATTGTACATGACTATCACATGACACTTGCTCTTGCAATGGGTGCAGATTTCCTTATGCTCGGCAGATACTTTGCACGTTTCGACGAAAGCCCCACGACAAAGCTTATCATCAATGGTAAGTACGTTAAGGAATACTGGGGCGAAGGCTCAAACAGAGCAAGAAACTGGCAGCGTTATGACCTTGGCGGTAAGGCAAAGCTTTCATTTGAAGAGGGCGTTGATTCTTACGTAACTTATGCAGGCTCACTTCGTGATAACGTGGCAAAGAGTCTTTATAAAGTTAGTTCAACAATGTGTAACTGCGGTGTTCTCACAATTCCCGAGCTTCAGGAAAAGGCTAAGATAACACTTGTTTCAGCAACAAGTATCGTTGAAGGCGGTTACCACGACGTAACACTTAAGACTGATAAAGCTTAAGTCATAATCGAAAGGACTGATTATTTTGTATAAGAGCGATATAGAAATTGCGCAATCAGCAAAAATGCTCCCGATTACTGAAATTGCCAAAGTTGCAAATATTGATGATAAATATTTAGAGCAGTACGGTAAATATAAAGCGAAAATTGACCTTTCACTCTTAAAAGAAAGCAAAAATAAAGACGGCAAGCTCGTGCTTGTTACGGCTATTACACCCACACCTGCAGGCGAGGGTAAGACAACCACTACAATCGGTCTTGCAGACGGCCTTAAGAAAATAGGAAAAAATGTTATGGTTGCACTGCGTGAACCATCACTTGGACCTGTTTTTGGTATCAAGGGTGGTGCTGCAGGCGGCGGATATGCTCAGGTTGTTCCTATGGAGGATATTAACCTTCACTTTACGGGAGATTTCCACGCAATCGGTGCGGCAAACAATCTTTTGGCTGCTATGCTTGATAACCACATTTATCAGGGCAATGCACTTAATATCGACCCGAGAAGAATAACATGGAAACGCTGCGTTGATATGAATGACCGCCAGCTCAGATTTGTAACAGACGGTCTTGGCGGCAGAGTAAACGGCGTTCCGCGTGAAGACGGCTACGATATCACAGTTGCATCTGAAATTATGGCGGTGCTTTGCCTTTCATCTTCTATTGAGGATTTGAAGAAAAGGCTTTCAAATATTATCGTTGGATATACCTATCAGGAAGAACCTGTTACGGCAGGTCAGCTCAAAGCGGCAGGAGCTATGGCGGCACTTCTTAAGGATGCTCTTAAACCAAACCTTGTACAGACTCTTGAGGGTACACCCTCGCTCGTACACGGCGGACCGTTTGCAAACATTGCACACGGCTGTAACAGTGTTATAGCAACAAAGATGGCTATGCGCCTTGGAGATTACGCAATTACTGAGGCAGGCTTTGGTGCAGACCTCGGTGCAGAAAAGTTCTTGGATATCAAATGCCGTTATGCAGGGCTTAAGCCATCGGCTGTTGTTATCGTTGCAACAGTGCGTGCTCTTAAAATGCATGGCGGACTTCCGAAAACAGAGCTTGGTGAGGAAAACTTAGATGCACTTGTAAAGGGTATTCCAAATCTTTTGAAGCACGTATCAAACATAAAGGATGTGTACAAGCTCCCGTCAGTTGTTGCGGTAAACAAATTCCCGACAGATACTGATAAGGAAATTGAGCTTATTATAAATGAGTGTAAAAAGCTTGGCGTAAACGTTGTTTTATCTGACGTTTGGGCAAAGGGCGGCGACGGCGGAATTGAACTTGCTGAGGAAGTTGTACGCCTTTGCGAAGAAGAGAATAACTTCTCGTTCTGCTATGAGGATGAACTCTCCATTGAGGAAAAAATCGAAAGCGTTGTTAAACGTGTATATGGCGGCGACGGCGTTGTATTTGATAAAAAAGCGAAGAATGAGATTGACAAGCTCACAAAGCTTGGATACGGAAATCTCCCCGTTTGTATCGCAAAAACTCAGTACAGCTTTTCTGATGACCCGACAAAGCTTGGTGCGCCAAGTGGGTTTACCGTTACAGTGCGTAACGTAAAAATCTCAGCAGGTGCAGGCTTTATCGTAGTTTTAACAGGCGAAATTATGACAATGCCCGGACTTCCCAAAGTTCCCGCAGCGGAAAAAATTGACGTTGACGAAAATGGCAAGATAACAGGCTTATTCTAAATAAACATAAAAAAGAACTCATATCCTTGGATATGAGTTCTTTTTTATGTTTATAAGTTTTATCGCGAGCGGAAATGACCAATTTTAAATTCGGTTAGAACGCGACATGAGTGAAGCGGAACGCTTCTTAAAGCATAAGTACGGGGTCGGGAACAACCTTTACAGGTGATACGCCCTCGAACGGAATTTCTCCGAAGATACATTTAATAAATGCTTCAATAAGCTCTGGTGAAGAACCGTAGGCGTTTATAAATGTTTCAGCACCCGCCATAACTCCGTGATGAAGATACGGATAACCCATTGATACTGCAATAGATTTTTCCATACCTCTGTTAAATGCGTAATGGAAAGTCCCGCACTCTTCACCAAAGAAGGTAAGACCACCCTTGGGAGCGTGGCTTCCTACATAAGCTGCATAGATGATAAGGTCGCTTGTGTTATCTATCTCTTCCATCTCGTCATAGCTTGAAAGCCTTCTCTGAAGGCGTACATTCATGCCTCTTTCCTCAAGAATAGTTTTCATAACGTCAAGGTCTTCAAAGAAGTTATCTGCGTGTGTTGAGCAAATGATTGTAACGTTTTTAACCTTCTTTGCGTCAACAGGAAGAATTCCCTGATTGTCGTAAAGGAGTGTGATTGCTTTTTCTGCAATTTTCTTATTAACTTCTCTTGTGTGAGGAGTTACATCAGCAGCTCTGTACGGCGGGTCAAAGTGGTCGCCATTAAAGAGACCTACCTTATCTTTCATATCAAGCACTCTCTGGCAGGCATCGTCAATTCTTGACTCTTCGATTTTACCTTCCTTAACTGCCTTTTCAATGATGTCGCCTGCACCGGGGTATACACCGAGGATTACGTCATTACCTGCGTTTACAAGGTCAACAAGAAGCTCGTCGTAGTTGTCGTAGCAGCTTGTGAGAGCTGTCATAACGATACCGTCTGTTATAACAACGCCCTTAAAGCCCATTTCGCCTTTAAGAAGGTCAGTAACAATTTTTTTAGAAACAGTTGCAGGGCGATACTTACTCTTGATTTTAGAATCATCAAATGCAGGAAATCCCATATGGTCTACCATCACTGCATATACACCGTTGTCAATGAGACCCTGATAAACCTTACCCTGTCTTTCCCACCATTCCTCTTTGGTAATATCACTGTGGCTTGGAGTAAAGTGAGAGTCCTTTCCAGTAGCAACTTTGCTTCCGCCAGCGGGGAAGTGCTTCATAGTTGCGGCAACGCCCTCAGCTTGCATACCGCGAATAAGAGCTGATGAAAGGCGAATCATCTTTTCAACATTGTCAGGAGCCATGGAACGAATAAGTCCGCTGTTATATCTGTTCGAAATCTCGGTAACGGGTACCCAACGCCAGTTAGCACCTGCACAGCGAAGCTCCTTTGCGACGCATCTGCCAAACTCTTCTGTAAGCTCTTCCGAATCACAGGCACTGACAGCAAGCGGATTACAAATTACTGTAAGGTCGTTGCACATTCTTCCCGGACCAGCCATCTCGCAGTCAAGCGATGCAAGTGCGGGAATTTTAAGATAGCTATTCTGCTTTTGAAGAAGCTTTCTGTGATTTTCAGAAGTTACAGATGAGCCTTTGGGGTCAGTAAGGTCAACCTGGTCGATATGGTAAACGTCAACCTGGTCAGCCCAGATAACGCCAAACTGCTCCTTCTGCATATATTCCTTTACTTCCTCGTCTGTTCTTTTTCTCGGAGGATTTACCGTAGTATCACAATATACATGGTACTGATAGGGAAGAAGCATCTGGCCGATTTTTTCTCTGAGTGTAAGCTCAGAAAGTAGTGGTTTTTTCATAATTTTCAACTCCTAATCATTAATACAATACGAGCGGGTCGGGTTTAACCTTAACGGGCGATTTCGCCTCAAACGGAAGCTCGCCGAAAATGCACTTAACAAACGCTTCCATAATTTCAGGAGACATACCGTAAGCATTTACAAATGTTTCGGCATTTGCCATAATGTCATAGTGAAGATATGGATAGCCCATTGAAAGACCGATAGATTTTGTAACACCTCTGTTAAAAGCGTAGTGGAAGGTAGCACACTCTTCACCATAGAAAGTGGGAAGTCCCTTGGGAGCGTGGCCTGCAACATAACCTGCATAGATGATAAGGTCGCTTGTAGCGTCGATTTCTTCCATTTCATCGTAACTTCCGATTCTTCTCTGAAGACGAACATTCATACCTCTTTCCTCAAGGCATTTTTTCATAGCATCAAGACTTTTAAAGAACTTATCAATATGTGCCGAGCACACAATGGTAACATTTTTGATTTTGTTTTTATCAAGAGGAAGAAGATTCTGGTTATCGTAAAGAAGTGTAATTGACTTTTCTGCAATTTCCTTGTTTACTTTTCTTGTAATGGGAGTTACATCCTCAGACTTATAGGGAGGGGTAAAATGATCTCCATCAAAAAGACCAATCTTTTCTTTCATATCAAGAACTCTCTGGCAGGCGTCGTCAATTCTTGACTCTTCTATTTTGCCATCTTTAATTGCCTTTTCAATAATGTCGCCCGCACCGGGATATACACCGAGGATTACGTCGTTACCTGCATTTACAAGGTCAATAATAAGTTCCTCGTAGCTGTCGTAGCAGCCTGTGAGGGCGCTCATTACGATAGCGTCTGTTACAACAACGCCCTTAAAGCCCATCTTGCCTTTAAGAAGGTCTGTAATAACCTTTTTTGATACTGTTGAGGGACGGTACTTGTTTTTAAGCTTGGAATCATCACAAGCAGGGAAGCCCTTGTGGCTTATCATTACGGAGTATACACCGCCATCAATAATACCCTGGAAAATCTTGCCCTGTTCTTCCCACCATTCTTCCATGCTCGAACTGAGGACGCCGGGAACAAAGTGAGAATCTCTGTAGGAATGTCTGTCGCCGCCGGGGAAGTGCTTTGCAGTTGCTGCAACTCCCTCCGCTTGTATGCCGCGAATATGTGCATTTGCAAGGCGAATCATGTCATCAGGATTATCGGGAGAAAACGTACGAGTGTAGCCAGTAGAAAATCTGCTTGATATGTCAACAACGGGTGCCCAACGCCAGTTAGCACCTGCACAGCGAATCTCCTTAGCAATGCAGCTGCCAAGCTTTTCGGCAAGCTCCTCTGAGGCTGTAGCACCTATTGCCATCGGCTTGCATGTGCGTGTAAGGTCTTTGCACATTACGCCAGCACCCTGATCCTCGCAGTCAAGCGATGCAAGTGCCGGGATTTTAAGATAGCTGTTTTGCTTTTTTAGAACCTGTCTGTGATTTTCTGAAAGTATTGATGAGCCGTTGGGGTCAGAAAGGTCAACCTGGTCGATGTGGTAAACGTCTACCTGGTCAGCCCAGATTGTGCCAAACTGCTCCTTCTGCATATATTCTTTTACTTCTTCGTCTGTCTTTTTTGTTACGGGGTCCTGGTCAGTGTGGCAGTACACATGGTACTGATAGGGAAGAAGCATCTGACCGATTTTTTCCCTGAGTGTCATTTCTGAAAGCAATGGTTTTTTCATAAAATAATACTCCTCTCATAGTTTGTAAGATACATAAATAATATAACACTTTAAGATGCTTTACAATGTAAAAAACTGAAAATTTGTAAAAAACTGAAATGTTTTTTATTTTTCTGCTTTATTGATGCTGGCAATATATTCGCTTGGTGATTTGTTCTCGTAGGACTTAAACAGCTTGCTGAAGTAGTGAATAGAGGAAAAACCAAGGTTTGCCGAAAGCTGAGTAAGATTTGTGTTTCCCTCCCTGAGTGCTTTTTTTGCGTTTTCAATGCGGAGCTTGTTTATGTAGTTTATCACAGTGTCGCCGTAAGCATTTTTAAAGCTTTTGCAGATGGTAGTCTTATTTGTTCCAAACAGAAAGCAAAGGTCATCGAGCGTGATTTTTTCACGGTAGTTATTATTTATATAGGTAAAAATTTCCTCAAGCTTGATATCCGACTGTGTGGCTTTGCTCGTTACAGAGCCAAGCTCGATGCTTCTTATAAGCTCAATCAAAAAAATCTCAAGTTTCAGCTTTAGCATCTGGTCCGCACCAAACGGGGAGTCTTTCCTTTTTTTCATATCACGGATATTTGCAACGTCGTAAGGCGGAAGAAAAACACTGCGCCCCTCTTTTACCACTTCGGTAAGAATGCGTATCAGCTCGTTTGAAAGGGTGTATGCCTTTTCTGAGAACAAATCAAGTCTTCCACAGTCGCACTCAAAGCCTATTATAATAACGTTTGGTGTGCTATTTCCAATGCACGAGAGCGAGTGCACTTCGCCGTTTTTATGTATTAAAAGCTGCTTGCTCCCGAGTGTACCCGAGTAGGAGTCAGATTCAACCTCGATACTTCCACTGTCAATATAAATCAACTCACGGAATGGATGCTTGTCCTTAAAGGTGTGATACTCCTTTGTAAATTCAAAATAATGAATATTTGCCATCCTCGTAACCGCTACATCTATTTTAAAATCTTTAAGCTTAAATTCCACAAAATCACCTCCTTGATTTCATAATACCATAAATAAAAATCTTGTGTCAATATTAAAAAAATTTAATATAATATAAAAACAGTTTAATATAATCTAAATACAAGCACAATTTTTTTTGCTACAATTAAAATATAAAATCATAGGGAGTGATGATATGAACAGAAAAATTGAGTTGACAAGAGACCTTTTCGACGCAAAATCCAAAGAGGTTTTCAGCAGCCACAACTTTACACTTGTTGCAAATACTTTTAAGTATTCTACAGGTATAGAGGCTGTAAAGCTTCAGAACAGCAAAGGCTATGTAACACTTCTTCCTTTTATGGGACAGATGATTTGGGACATGCAGTTCCTCGGTCATAATATGGTTATGAAGTCTATTTATGATGAGCCTGAGGTTTGCTACGAAAACTATGGCGAAAGCTACGGTTGCTTTATGATGCACTGCGGTCTTACTGCAATGGGTAATCCCACAGAGGCGGACAACCACCTTCCGCACGGTGAGCTCCCGATAGCAAAATACAAAAAGGCTTACCTTATCGTTGGTGAAGATGAAAAGGGTAAGTATATCGCTCTTACCGGTCTTTACGAATTCAAGAGAGCGTTTTCACACAACTATGCTTTTACCCCCGAGGTTAGACTTTACGAGGATGCATCAACAATTGACATCATCGTAAATATCAAGAACAACAAGGATTTACCGCTTGAGTATTTCTATCTTTGCCACATCAACTACCGTCCTGTAGACGGGGCAAAGCTTTTGTATACTGCAAAGCATGAAAATATTATAGCTCACAAAGAAGTTCCCGCAGGTTATCCTGAGCCTGCCGCTCAGAAAACAAAGGACTACCTTGAAAAGCTTGAAAAGGATATGTCCATTATGGACACTATCGATAGCGCTACTCAGTCATATGCGCCCGAGATTGTGTTCACCTGCAAATATGATGCTGACGAAAGTGGCAATGCACATACACTTCAGATTCTTCCCGACGGATATTCGTGCTATGTATGCCACCGTCCTGAGGAGCTTCCCTTCGGTATCAGATGGATTGCAAGAACAAAGGATGAGGATGCACTCGGTATGGTACTTCCCGCAACTGCAGAGCATAAGGGTTACCTTTACTGCAAAGAGCGCGGATATGAAAAATATCTTCAGACAGGCGAAGAAGTTACATTCCATATGACAACAGGTATTTTAGATGCTGAAGAAACAGAAAAAATTAAAAACAAAATAAATAAATAGGAGGAAATTTAAAATGGCAAACAGAATTTGTATTCCCGATTATGAGTACAAGGAGAGAATTGCGAGAGCAGCTAAGCTAGTAAGAGAAAGAGGTCTTGACGTAATGGTAGTATGCTCAACAGAGTCTGACTACGCAAACGCAAGATACTTCAGCGGCTTCTGGCCCCTTTTCGAGCGTGCAGGTGTTGCAATCGCAGCAAATGGTGATGCAGCGCTTATGGTTGGTCCCGAGTGCATCATCTTCGCAAAGGACGTTTCAGGTTCAAGAATTGAGAAAATTTTCTGCCTTCGTGAGTTCAGAGAATCAGCTGACCCCAGCTATCCCGAGCTTCACGCAGATACATTCAATGATGTATTCAAGGCAATCGGTGTAACAGGCGAAAACATCAAGATTGGTCTTGGCAGCTACGTTGAATGTACTCTTCCCATTATGGAAGGCCTTAAGGAAAGCTTCCCCAAGGCTGAAATCGTAAAGTGCAACGATATTATGGTTGAACTTCGTAAGATTAAGAGCGTAAACGAGCTTGCTTGTATTCAGGAAGGCTTCAGAATTGTTGATATTGCAACAGACGAAGTTATCCGTAACCTCAAGCCCGGCGTAACAGAGCTTCAGATGGTTGGTATCGCACAGCGTGTTATTTACGAAGAGGGTGCAGAGTACGAGGGTCTTCCCATGTACGTATTCAGCGAAAAGTCAACAAGCCATGCTATCAGCCGCTCAGGTTACAGAACAATCGGCAAGAACGATATCGTTCAGCTCAACCTTTCTGCTAAAATTGATGGTTATTCACCTGCTATCGGTCTCCCCATTGCTATGGGCAAGCTCGAGGGCGACAGAAGAAGAGTTGTTGAATTCTGTAAAGAAGCTCACGACTGGACTTGTAACCAGCTTAAAGCAGGCGTAATGGCAAGCTCAGTAGCTAAGGACTTCTATAAGATGTATGTAGACAACGGCTTTGAAAAGAATTTCGTTTACGGTCCCTGCCATGGTACAGGTATGATCGAGGTTGAGGCTCCTTGGATGGAAACATCTTCAGAATATCCTCTCGAAGAAAATATGACATTCCAGGTAGATACATTCATCATGGGCGAAGGCTTCGGCTGCAGATGGGAAATCGGTGCTGCTATCACTAAGGATGGTTGCCACAAGATGACAGATTACCTCAACAAGGGTATCATTGAACTTGGATTCTAAGAGGTGAATTTAAATGGAATATAATATGAGCTTTCCGAGAGAGCTTGATCGTGTAAAGGAAAATAGAATACCCACAATAATTTGTGGCGGTACAGTTGAATATCACGGCCCTCATTGCTCTTACGGATGCGACACACTCGTTGCAGAGGGACTTATCAAAAAGCTTGCAGAAAAAAAGGAAATTATGATTGCTCCTACAATCTACTATTCTCCTTCAAGCTATGCAGTTGCTGACGAAACAAGCGGCACTGTACATATTGATGAGGATATTTTTGAGGCATATCTTTTCCAGATTTTCACGAATATGTTAGAAGCCGGTCTTCGTAATATATACGTTGTTATTCATCATCAGTTTGAGCAGGAAAACTGCAAGCCTATGACTCTTTCATATATGAAGGCGTCGCAGCGTGCAATTATGCGCTACCTTGAAAAAACTCAGGGCAGAGGCTGGTGGGGCAGCGAAAACTACGCTAACTACTATGATGACCTTGGCGGTGGTGATGACCCATTCAGCTGGATTAAGGTTATTCCCACAATGAGCACAGAGGTACAGAATGCTACAGGCTATGACCACGCAGGTAAGTATGAGTGTTCAATACTTATGTCTCTTTATCCCGATGCAGTAAAGCTCGAAAGACTCGGTGATATAAACCACTGGTTTACAAAGAGTGCTGCGGAGGCTAATAAAGAGCTTGGCGACGAAATGGTAAGGCTTTCACTAGAGTATCTTGATAAGAAAATAGTGTAAGGGAATGTTAAAAACGCCCAGAACGCAAAAGGCGAAAGAGGATTGAAAGGAAATTTTCAATTTGCTCAAAATTTAAAATATTAAAGTTCAATAGGAAAAAACACCGTCTGAGACGGTGTTTTTCTTTTTTTAAGCCTTTTGCTACGAACAAACTTCGCCTCTCGAGCGTCGCAAGGCTCGCTATGGTTTAAGTTTTGTAAAACTTAAACTTGTCGCTCGTTTGCTCCTTTTCCCCTTAAAGTCTTGCGACTTTCGGGGACCCCGAAAAGCAGACCTTGCTTTTTGGGGAGAAGGAAAAGCAATGCATTGAGCGTAGGTTTTGCGACTATGCAAAACAGAAGTGATGTCTGCTTTGCTTTGACGCCATACAGCTTCGGGTAACCCAAGAAGCCTATAGGCTTCTTGGCTCAGTTTGTCCGTTCTGAACATTTTTTCCTATTCCCAAAAAAGAGGCTGTAAAACCGAAGTTTTACAGCCATTTAAATTTAGCTTTTAAATATTACTGTCTCTTTCTTGAAAGAATAAGGTTTACAATAATACCAAGAATAAGAGCACATGCAATAGATGTAATTGTAACCTTGCCAAGATTAAGTGTAAGACCGCCGATACCTGCAATGAGGATAACGCTTACAACGAAGAGATTTCTGTTATCGTCAAGGTCAACGTGCTTGAACATTCTAAGACCGCTTACTGCGATAAAGCCGTAAAGAGCCATACAAACGCCACCCATTACACAAGATGGGATTGAATTAACAAATGCAACAAATGGTGAAATAAATGAAACCAATATAGCACCGATAGCTGCTGCGATGATAGTAACAACAGAAGCGTTACCTGTAATAGCTACGCAACCAACAGACTCGCCGTATGTTGTGTTGGGACATCCGCCGAAGAGTGCACCAACCATTGAGCCGATACCATCACCAAGAAGTGTCCTGTGAAGACCGGGGTCTTCAAGAAGGTCGCTTTCTATAATAGAAGAAATGTTTTTGTGGTCAGCAATATGCTCAGCAAAAACAACAAATGCAACGGGAACATAAGCAACTGCGATGCTTCCAAGATATGTGGCACTAAGCTCTCCTACGCCCTTAAACGCGGTTAAGAATGTGAAATCGGGAACTGTGATGAATGTACTTAAGGTAACACCGTTTTCAACAAGTGCTGCAAAGGGAGCAAAGCTGATAACCTTAAGTGCATCAATACCCGCAGCGTTACCTATAATTGTGAAGATAACACTTGCAGCGTAACCTGCTAAAATACCAATAATAAAGGGGATAAGCTTAACCATTTTTTTGCCGTAGGTTGAGCAGATGGTTGTAACAAAAAGTGTGATAACGCCGCAAAGGATACAGATAAGCGGTGAAGCTAACTGCTCCTGTGTCATGCGAAGAGCACCCTCATGGAAATGCCATACCTCTCTGGTAACCATACCCTTCTGAAGGTCGCCAACTGCATTGCCTGCAAGTGAAAGACCGATAATAGCAACTGTAGGTCCGATTACGATTGCCGGCATAAGCTTGTTAATCCAGTTAACGCCAACTAATTTTACGATGATGGCGATAATCACATACACAAGGCCTGCAAATATTGCACCGAAGATAAGGCCGAGGTAGCCAAGCGACATCGAAACGCCGCCTGCAAATGCCGCTAGCATTGAACCGATGAATGCGAATGATGATCCAAGGAATACAGGGCTTTTAGCCTTTGTGAAGAGAACATAAACAAGTGTTCCAAGACCTGCACCGAAAAGTGCTGCCGCGGGGCTCATACCATTTCCTATAATAACAGGGACAACAAGTGTTGCAGTCATTATAGCGAGCAACTGCTGAATAGCAAAAACAATGAGCTGCCCGAACTTGGGTTTGTCTTTTACGCCATAGACAAGTTTCATAAGAAATCTCCTCCATAAAATAAATTGGTTTTGTAAAACCTTAACAATTTTAGTATAGCATAATGTGAATTTTTTGTAAATATTTTTTTCTTTTTGTCGAAAGAAGGTTGTAGCTTCTATGATGTATACAATAAAGATTTCAATATTTAACACTTGAAATATTTTTATGATTGTGGTTAAATAATATAAGTAGTTATGGAGGTCTTAATATGAGTATACTTAACAGTTGTGAACCGAAGCGCCTTTTTGAATATTTTGAAAAAATTTGTGCCATTCCTCACGGGTCGGGGAATATGGAAAAAATAAGTGAATTTTGTCTTGAATTCGCTAAGGAGAACGATCTCAGAGCCATTCGCGATGATGCAAATAACGTCGTTATTTTTAAAGACGGGACTAAAGGCTTAGAAAATGAAAAGCCCGTCATATTACAGGGGCATCTTGATATGGTTTGCCAAAAGGTCGACGGATGCGACATAAACTTTGATACTGACGGCATTAAAATCGTGCAGGATGGCGATTTTATAAAGGCAGACGGCACTTCTCTCGGGGCAGATAACGGCATTGCAGTTGCTATGATTATGGCAATTCTTGCAAGTGATACAATAGCACATCCACCTATCGAAGCAGTTTTCACAACCGATGAAGAAATAGGGTTGATTGGTGCAGGTAAGCTCGATGTAGAAATGCTCAAAGGCAAAACAATGATAAATCTTGACTCGGAAGAACAAGAGGTGCTGACGGTTTCATGTGCAGGTGGAATGGACTGCAAAATTTCTGTTCCCGCTGAAAAGGTAAAAGCTCAGGGAACGAGTTTTACAGTAACCGTAAAAAATTTAAAGGGCGGTCATTCAGGTGTTGAGATAGATAAAGGCAGAGTAAACGCTAACATTCTTATGGGCAGAATATTAGGCCACGTAAAAAACGATGTTGATTTTGACATCGTCAAAATTAACGGTGGAGATAAGAAAAACGCCATTTGTGTAAAATGTGAGGCACAGGTAGTTGTAAAGGATGCACAAGCCTTTAAAAATGCTTTAACTGAATATTTTACCGTAATTAAAAAGGAAATTTCCGAAAGGGAGAAAACCGCCGTATTGGAAGCTATTGAAAACGGCAGCGGAGAATTCGAGGTGCTCGACAAAAAAAGTGCTGATAAGCTCTTATATATGCTTCTTACAACACCAAACGGAGTTTTGGATATGAGCTGCGAAATTCAGGGGCTTGTAGAAACATCACTTAACTTAGGGGTGCTTAAAACAGAAGAAAAGTGCGTTATTATGGAGTATGCTCTTCGCAGCAATAAAAAGAGTGCTCTTAATTTCATCGCTGAAAGGATGAGCGCATTTGCTGCTTCAAACTCATGCGACGCCGAATTTTCAGGAAGATACGAGCCTTGGGAATATAACGCAGTTTCTCCTCTAAGAGAGGTATATATAAAAGTCTTTGAAGAAAAGTTTGGGCACAAGCCAAAGGTTGAAGCAATCCACGCTGGACTTGAGTGTGCAGTGTTCTCTGCAAGTATAGACGGGCTTGACTGCATATCAATAGGTCCCGATATGTTTGGCGTTCATACCACAGAAGAAAAACTTAGTATATCCTCTACAAAAGCAGTGTTTGAGCTTCTGTGTGAAGTGATTGGAAAAATAAGATAAAAAAAGTTGATTTTTGTACTCATTTGTGGTATATTGGATAGCGTATGAAAAAAGCCTTGGAAGGCAAGGCGGATTGGAGAAATTATGGATAACAAAAATTTTAAGCCGTATGTTCCGGCAGAAAAAATTACTCCCGAGCTTACTGCTACATCAATAATAATAGGTGTTATTCTCTCAATTATTTTTGGTGCAGCAAACGCTTATCTCGGGCTTAGAGTCGGAATGACAGTTTCGGCATCAATTCCGGCTGCAGTTATTGCAATGGGGGTTATACGCGTTATTATGCGTAAGAACTCAATACTTGAAAGTAATATTGTGCAAACAATCGGCTCAGCGGGTGAATCGCTTGCGGCAGGTGCAATCTTTACACTTCCCGCTCTTTTCCTTTGGGCAGCAGAGGGTAAGGCGGATAAACCCGGCTTGATTGAAATTACGGTTATCGCACTTCTTGGTGGACTTCTGGGCGTTTTCTTTATGGTTCCGCTTCGTAATGCTCTTATCGTAAAAGAACACGGCGTTCTTCCGTATCCTGAGGGAACTGCTTGCGCAGAGGTACTTCTGGCAGGTGAAGGGGGCGGTGCAAATGCATCAACTGTATTTGCAGGTATGGGCTTTGCGGCACTTTTCAAGTTTATTATTGACGGTCTTAAGCTTGTTGCAGGTGAGATATCGTTCAGAGTTAAAGGATTCGCAGGCGAAATCGGTACACAGATTTACCCCGCAGTAATGAGTGTTGGTTACATCTGTGGTGCACGAATTTCTTCATATATGTTTGCAGGCGGTGTGCTCAGCTGGCTTGTACTTATTCCGCTTATTGTACTCTTTGGTAAGGATATTATTCTTTATCCCGGTACCACTCCTATTGGTGAAATGTTTGCGGCAGACGGCGCAAGTGCTATATGGAGCTCTTATATAAGATACATCGGCGCAGGTGCACTCGCAGCAGGCGGTATCATAAGCCTTATAAAATCACTTCCGCTTATTATTAAAACCTTTGGCGGAGCATTAAAGAGCGTTGCAGGTTCAAAAAATTACTCCAACAGCCGTACAGCAAAAGACCTCAGCATGAAGATTGTGCTTCTTGCAATTGCGGTTTTGACAGTTCTGGTATGGCTTGTTCCCGCTATCCCCGTTACATTTATTGGTGCAATCATCGTTGTTGTGTTCGGCTTCTTCTTTGCAACCGTTTCTTCAAGAATGGTTGGTCTTGTAGGAAGCAGTAACAACCCCGTATCAGGTATGGCGATTGCAACACTTCTTATAGCAACTCTTATATTAAAGCTTACAGGTCTTACAGGTATTGCAGGTATGTGCAGCGCTATAGCAATTGGCTCTATCATTTGTATAGTTTCTGCAATCGCAGGCGACACATCTCAGGACCTTAAAACAGGCTTCCTTTTGGGTGCAACCCCCAGAAAACAGCAGATTGGTGAAATATTTGGCGTTGTAGCAGCGGCATTCGCTATCGGCGGAACACTCTATCTTCTGGACAGTGCGTGGGGATTTGGCTCAGAGCAGCTCGCAGCACCTCAGGCAACACTTATGAAGCTTATAATCGAGGGCGTTATGGAGGGTAATCTTCCGTGGGCACTTGTATTTATAGGTGTGTTTATAGCTATCTTTGTTGAAGTTGTGGGTATCCCCGTGCTTCCGTTTGCAATCGGTGTATATCTTCCCGTTCAGCTTAATGCTTGTATTATGGTTGGCGGTCTTATCCGTCTTGCACTTGACAAGCTTAAAAAAGATAAGGAAGAAAAGGAAAGAATCGTTAACGACGGTGTGCTTTTCTGTTCAGGTATGATTGCGGGTGAGGGCCTTGTCGGCATACTTCTTGCAGTTTTGGCAATCTTTGGTTTTGATAAGGCAATTGACCTTTCTGCAAAGCTTGCAATTTCTGCTCCCGCTATGAATATCGGCGGACTCATACTCTTTGGAATTATTATTCTTACAGTGCTTAAATTCTCTCTCTGGAAGAAAAGAAGATAATCTATGAAAAAGAATAACGAAAATTATCTTGAACGTATCCCCGTCAGGAACGCAAAAATTTCATGGACAGAGGATGACGGAAAAGTCAGTCTTGAAATTGAAAATACGGGCTTTATGAATAAAGTGGCACAAAAGCTTTTCAAAAAGCCTAAAATCAGCTATATTCACCTTGATGAGCTTGGCAGCTTTGTGTGGAAAAAAACTGACGGTGAAACGAATATAATCGATATGGGAAAAGCCGTTGAAGAAAAGTTTGGCGAAGATGCTCATCCGCTTTACGAAAGGCTCGCAAAGTATTTTCAGATATTAGAGAGCTACAATTTTATATCGTTTAAATAATTAAAAACAGACGCAAAACATTTGCGTCTGTTTTTAGGGAATAGGGAGTTTATAATGGGAAACACAATGGTAAATGACTTGACAAAAGGCAGTGTTGCAAAACAACTTTTAAAATTTGCATTTCCGCTTTTTTTGTCAAATGCACTTCAGGCAATTTATAATATTGTGGATATGATTGTCGTAGGTCAGTACATAGGCGGCAGTGGGATGTCTGCAGTGTCAATCGGCGGTGATATGCTGCATCTGTTAACATTTGTTGCGATGGGATTTTCGTCAGCTGGGCAGGTGCTTATCGCACAAGACGTCGGTGCAGGGAAAATGGACAGTGTGCGCAAAATAATAGGCACGATGTTTACGTTTTTGCTTTTAGCTTCGGTTACGATATCTGTCATTTGCTTTGCAGTCAGAGAGCCAATGCTTTCGCTTCTTAATACGCCTGCAGAATCATTTAAGTACACGCTTGACTATACGGTAACGTGCATTGTGGGGCTGGTATTTATATATGGCTACAATATAGTCAGTGCAATTCTTCGCGGTATGGGCGACAGCCGCCGTCCGTTTATATTTATTGCAATAGCGGCAGTTCTTAACCTTGTGCTCGACATCGTTTTTGTCGTATATATGAAGATGGAGGTTTTCGGTGCGGCACTTGCAACGGTTATCGGTCAGGGTATAAGCTTTGTTGTATCGATTGTGTATCTTTACATACACCGCGAAAGCTTTTGCTTTGATTTTAAGCTCAAAAGCTTTGCAATGGATAAAAAATCTCTTTTAAGGATTGTAGCACTCGGTGTTCCTATGGCAATTCAGTCAGCGGCAATCAGTATGTCAAAGGTAGTTTTAATGGCATGGATTAATATGTCGGGCGTGGTGTACTCAGCACTCACGGGTATTTATAATAAAGTAAACATAATGGTAAACGTTGTTTCAAACTCTTTCACAACGGCAGGCAGTGCAATGGTCGGACAAAACCTTGGTGCTAAAAAGGACGGGCGTGTGCCTGAAATTTTAAGGACTGTAGCAGTTTGTTCAACAATAATAGCAGTCGTTCTTACGGTTGTTATGACAGTTTTTCCGAATCAGGTGTTTGAGACCTTTACAAGCGATACGGATGTACTTAAAAATGCATCGCTTCTTATTGCTCCTATAGTACTTAACTTTTTTGGTGCAGCAACAAGAAGCATCAGTTTTTCGCTTATAAATGGGTCGGGAAACACAAAGCTCAATCTTGCAGTTGCAGTAATAGACGGTATGATAAGCCGAATTGGAATAGCCGCACTCCTAGGCTTTACGATGAGTATGGGATGCCTCGGCTTCTGGTACGGAGATGCCCTCGCAGGCTTTATCCCCATTATAATAGGAATGTGCTTTTTCCTTTCGGGCAAATGGCATACAAAATAATCAAATAATAAAGGAGATGTGATTTTCACATCTCCTTTACTTTTGATAGTTGTACACCAAGTACACCTGCTATAATCATTATTGAAGAAATAATGCCGACGGTGGATATACTCTCCTTTAAAATGAGCGTTCCTGCCAGAACGGAAACCACCGTTGTAACGCACGAAAACGATGTGGATTTCGAAACGGGCAGATAAGTGTTTGCATTATTAATAAGGATAAACGCTCCTACAGATGCCACGATGCCGAGAAAAAGAATTGAAAGCAGATACTCCGTGTTAAAAAGCGGTGTTATTATTTTTGACGGCTGAGAAATATTTTCAAAGAGGGCAATCACCACAAACGATACCATACCGATGAATGCCATAGCATAAGTTCTCTCAAACGCCGAAAAATCAGACGATATCTTTCTGCTCAGTATATTGTAGCCCACGGCAGAGATAACTGCGCCCGACAAAAGCAGGATGCCCAAAACTGTTACAGTTCCCTCGCTTTTTCCCTGCAGTGCCATTATAATCACGCCTGACACTGATACAATCGTAAAAAAGCACTGCCACAAAGACGGTAGTTCCCTAAGAATACCGATGCCGCAAACAAGGGTAACAACGGGTATAAGGGCAATCATCACTGAAGAAAATGTAGTTGTTGTGAGGCTTATGCCATACGTTTCAAAAACAAAGTAAAGTGTTGGCTGAAAAACCGACATCAAAATCAGCGCAAGAATATTTTTACCTTTAAAAACAAGTTTTTTCTTAGTTAATAGAATAACTGCCGTCATAGCAAGGAATGCAATCATATAGCGGTTAGCAATAACTGTCATCGGTGATGCGTGGTTAAGTGCTATTTTTGTGAACATAAATGTAAAGCCAAAAATTGACTGCCCTATAAGAGCACCGATTGTCGCTTTGATTATCTTATTGTGCATTACTTCACCTTATAAATTTTCTATTTTATCTGCAATGTTATCAAGCCAGTTGCCGTCAAATAGCTCAATCATACCCTTGTCGCAGGCAGCTGCAAGCTTAGGACTAATTGGAAGCTTTGAAACGGTGTCAACCCCAAAATCCTCTGCAAGCTTTTCGATGTTGCTTTCACCGAAAATAGAGTGCTTGCCCTTACAGTCGGGACATTCAAAGTAGCTCATATTTTCTGCAATACCCAAAATAGGGATATTAAGCATCTTTGCCATTTTAACCGCTTTGCCCACTATCATCGAAACAAGCTCCTGCGGAGATGTAACAATTACGATGCCGTCAACGGGAAGCGACTGAAAGACAGTAAGCGGCACATCACCCGTTCCCGGAGGCATATCAATGAACATATAGTCAACATCACCCCAGATAACATCTGTCCAGAACTGCTTAACAGTGCCTGCAATTACGGGGCCACGCCAGATAACAGGGTCTGTTTCGTTGGGAAGAAGCAAATTTACCGACATAATGTCTGTGCCGAACTTTGTTTTTACGGGAAGAAGTCCATTTTCATCGGCAGTGGCTTTGTCGTGTATGCCAAATGCCTGAGGAATTGACGGTCCCGTAATATCAGCATCTAAAATTGCGCTATGAAACCCCCTGCGCTGCATTGTTACTGCGAGAAGAGATGTAACGAGCGATTTTCCTACGCCGCCCTTTCCGCTCACAACACCGATAACTTTCTTAATCTGTGATAAATCGTGCGGCTTTTCAATCATGCTTTCCTGAGTTCTGGAAGAGCAATTCTCGCTGCACGAAGAACAATCATGATTACAACTACTCAATTAAAAAACCTCCTAAAAGTAATAAATACATTGTAGCACTTTATTGTGCCTTTTACAATATTTTTATTGAAATTTGTGATTAAAAGTAGTATAATAGATTTCGAGAAAATTTACACAAAAAGAGGAAACAAATATGTCAGAAATTTTAGAAATTGTTATGCTTATATGCTTTGGAGCCTCGTGGCCCTTTAATGTTGTAAAATCATATAAGGCACGCACTGCAAAAGGAAAGAGCTTAACATTTCTTATTTTAGTTATTGTAGGTTACATAGCAGGTATTGCAGCAAAGTTTACTAGCTCTGCAGAACCAAAATGGTACGTTGTATTTTTCTATATCCTCAATGCAGTAATGGTTAGTATTGACCTTGTTCTTTACTTTAGAAATAGATATATTGACAGACTTAAGGGAGGATATTATGAAAACTAAGAGAATATTTTCTGTTTTACTTTGCGTAGCTCTTTTATTAGCGTTGCTGTGCAGTTGCACACCCAAAGATAGCAGTACAAATACAGAACCGAAAACCTTTATCCTTGAGGTAGTATACGGAGACGGACAGATGGAAGAACTTGAAATTGCATCAACTGAAAAATACGTTGGCGCAGCTCTTCTCGCTGAGGGAATAATTGAGGGCGAAGACGGAAAATACGGCCTTTATATAAAAAGTGTAAACGGCGCAGAAGCAGATTTTAATAAAACAGGTACATATTGGGCTTTTTATATTGATGGAGAATATGCCACAACCGGCGTAGACAAAGCCGAAATCAAAGATGGCGCAAAATACACGCTCAAGGTGGAAAAGTGATGAAGCTTAGTGCAAAAGAAATAGTATCGTTTTCACTTTTGGGTGCAATAATGTTTGCGTCAAAGCTAATCACCGAATTTTTGCCCAATATACATTTTCTTGCGATGTTTACAATCGCTTATACCGTGGTATTTCGCAAAAAAGCACTTTACCCCATATTTGTGTTTATACTGCTAACGGGGCTTTTTTACGGTTTCGGCACCTGGTGGATACCATACTTTTATTTGTGGCCGATTCTTTGGGGAGTGGTTATGCTCTTACCGCAAAATCTGCCCGACAAGATAAATGTTCCTATTTATATGGCAGTGGCGTTTTTCCATGGTCTACTATATGGAACGATGTATGCACCGTTTCAAGCGCTTATATTCGGACTTAATTTCAAAGGAATGATTGCGTGGATAGTGGCAGGATTCCCGTGGGATATTTTGCAGGCAGTGGGTAATGTTTGCGCAACAACAATTACCGTTCCCGTAATTAAGATAATAAAAAAAGCACTCTCTTAGGTCGAGGGTGGTAAGGAAGTAATGGTTTTGAAGCCTGATTTTCAGTTTATGCTACGTAAAAAATTTCCGAAATACGCCAGTATTACGAGAATTTTATTACTTGCCTAATTCTAAAAATCAGATATTCAAAACTGCTACGCATCCTAAAATCAAAATTTTTCAATGAAGTTCAAGTCGAAAATGGCTCATAATCCTGACGGATATGAGCCATTTTTAACGCAGAAATTCGTGAAAAAGACGATTTTTAGGACAATACTTCCTTATCACCATCGACCTTTAGCTGAGAGTGCTTTTTACTACCTCACATTTTTCTATGCCGTAGTATTTAAACATCTTTATTGCATCTTTATTTATTTCTTCACCACATACAACAATCGGTATCGCAGGCGGACAGTTAACGCTTATTGATGCAAGAACTCTGCCCTCCGCATCTTCTACGGGGATTATCTCGCTTGCAGAGCTTATTGCATCATGCGTAGATAAAACCCTTTCTGCGCCTTTCAAAACAGGAGGCTTTTCATCTATTGGTGAGAGCCTTTTTATATTTGAAAAAACATTTTCAATGTACTTAAATTCATCTTCTGTTATTTCGGGAGTAAACATCATCACAACAAAATCAGGGTCATAGAATTCGCAGTAGATATTCTTCTCTTCAAGAATTTGAGAAAGCTCATAGCCGGTGTAACCGTAGGTTTTTGAAGAAATTGTAAGCTTTAACGGCTCATTTCCAAATAAAGTATAGCCTGCGCCTGAAAGTGCTTTTTTAAGACCATCTACGTTTTGCACTGTCTTTTCAAGCTTTTCGGGGAAAGTGGTTGCCAAAAGCTTATTTGCCATATCAAGCGATTGCAAAATTAAATAAGACGGGCTTGTAGATGCAAACAGGGACATTGCCTTTTGTGCATTTTCAAAAAGCATTTTCGGTGTTGATTTAGATATATGCAAATATGCCCCGCCCGTAAGCACGCTAAGCGTTTTGTGAGCAGAATCGCAACAAATATCCACTCCAAGGTCAATAGGGTGCTTAGACTCAGGCAAGAACTTAAGATAAGCACCGTGTGCATTGTCCACAATAAGAAGTGTATCGTACCTTTTGCAAATCGAAGAAATGCTTTTCATATCACACATATATCCCAGATAGTCAGGGCTTGTAAGATACAGAGCCGTGGCACGCTTTTCTTTTAGCACTTCTTCAAGTGCCTCTAAATCTATTTCGCAGGAAATAAGATTGCTTGTTTTCGAAGTAAACCATTCGACATCTATATCCATCAGTGCTACGCCCGATATAAAGGTCTTATGTGCATTGCGTGCTGCAAGGATAAGCGGTTTTTTACTGTTTTCCAAGGCGTGCAGTTTTGCAAGATACAACATCGCACGTATGCAAAGAGAAGACCCCTCCGTAGAATAAAGCGTTTTTGCAGTACCGAAAAGTTGCGAGGCATTTTTCTGACTTTCATTTATAATACCGTTTGCGTCATACAAAACATCTGCACCGCTTATTTCAGTGATATCAAACGCTTCAACACCAAGGAAACCTCTTCCTTTATGCCCCGGAACGTGAAGCCGTACCGCTTTTTGTTCGCTATATTTTTTTGCAAAATCACATATCGGTGTGTTCATTATTCCTGCTCCATACTTTTCATAATTTCAAGGAAAATTGCACATTCCATACGTTTTCTGAAAAGCTCGCATCCGCTTTCATACACTCCGCGAATACTTCCCGTAGCGTGATAAGCATTAGCAGCACATCCGCCCGAACAGTAAAGCTTCGCCCAGCAATCACTGCATTCGGGGTGAGAGTACACATTACAGTCCTTGAACTCATTTTGAATTTCTTTGTTTGTAACGCCCTGCCATATATCGCCAAGCTTAAACTTTTCGTCGCCGACAAACTGGTGGCACGGGTAAAGGTCGCCCCACGGGGTAACTGCCATATATTCAGTGCCCGAACCGCAACCAGAGATTCTTTTGTAAATGCAAGGGCCGCCCGTAAGGTCTATCATATAGTGGTAGAAAACAAACGGTTTGCCCTCACGCCTTTTTTCGAGCATTAGGTTTGCAAGCTCCTCATACTGTCCTTTTACAATTTCCAAATCTTCCTTTGTAAGAGCCGACGGGTCATCGGGAGCGCATACAACAGGCTCCATGCTAAGCTCAGTAAAGCCAAGCTCAAGCATTGTTTTTATGTCTTTTACAAAGTCGGGGTTTGCGTGCGTAAAGGTGCCACGCATATAGTAGTTTTTGCCGTCTCGTGCTTTAACAAGCTTTTGAAATTTGGGAACAATTTTTTCCCAGCTTCCACATCCGTTATAGTCGACACGGAATTTGTCGTGTATTTCCTTTCGCCCGTCAAGGCTTAAAACAACGTTTGACATTTCCTTGTTTGCAAAGTCAATCAAATCATCGTCTATAAGTACACCGTTTGTTGTAAGTGTAAAACGGAAATTTTTATTTGCCTCTTTTTCAACAGAGCGTGCATAAGCCACAAGCTGTTTTACAACATCAAGATTCATAAGCGGCTCACCGCCGAAAAAGTCTACCTCAAGGTTATAGCGGTCGCCTGAGTTTGCAATCAAAAAGTCAAATGCCTGCTTGCCCGTTTCAAAGCTCATAAGAGCACGCTCACCGTCGTATTTGCCCTGACTTGCAAAGCAATAGGAACAGTTAAGATTGCAAGCGTGAGCAACGTGCAGGCAAAGTGCTTTTACCACACCAGACGTCTTTTCCTTAAGCTGATTTGCCATATGCCCAAAGGTATCGGGGGCAAAAAGCTTGCCATCTTCCTTAAGTTCCTCAATCTGCTCAATGCACTCTGCGATATCCTCTTCGGTTACTTCAGGGGTATCTTTGTATTTTTCAAGCATCTGTTTTGTTATATCGGCTTTGTCAGTAGTCTCAAAAAGACCTATTATATCGTAGCAAACATCGTCAACAACGTGAATTGAGCCTGAAAAAACATCAATAACAATGTTTAATCCGCCTTGTTTGTATCTATGTATCATATAAAAACTCCAATCAACAAAAAACGCCGCAGAACTGCGGCGTTTTTTTATTACTTATTTCTTCTCGCTTTCGCACTTCTGGTTTGCGATGCCGCAGCTTGTTTTGCAAGCTGACTGACAAGATGTCTGGCATTCGCCGCAACCACCGTTTTTAGCGCTCTTGCACAAATCACGAGTTTTCAAAGTCTGAATATGTTTCATTTTACATTACCTCCGCATATATTGTCTAATACTCCGTTATTTTACCATATACGGAAGTAAAAGTCAATAGCTATGCTGCTTAAATTTCAAAGCCTTCTTCGTAGCGGCACAGAAGTGTAAGGTCATCATATCTCTGGGCGAAAGGCATTTTGAAGTCATCTCTTACCTTATCGCGCTCTTTCTTAACTCTAAAGTCGGGGATGTCGAACTTTCTGTTATCTGTAATCATACTGTAGTTAAGTCTTGTATGGTTTTCAAACCCGATAATCACATATTTTAAATTCACGCACTCAGAAAAAAGAAAAACAGCCGCTAAGCGACTGTTTTCTTTTTTGAAACTTACGCCTAATTTTAATACAATAGTTTTAAGCGGTGCATTTGCTCTCAAAGAAAAGTTTCACGGTGAAACTTTTCTTTAAGATATACAAATTTATAATAGGTGTTATGTGTATAGGATAATAAGTTCTATTATTAAAATTTATTACTCATTAACATATATGACATTAATATCCTTAATATACTCCACAACAAGTCCGTCATAAATATACACACTTGAATATGTGGAACATTCATCATACAAGCATCGACAATGCTGATTTAATATTTCTTCAATA
>JAZNOC010000021.1:0-6725 GCA_045580605.1 Clostridia bacterium
TGGGAAATCTTCAGGAAAATCTATGACAGTGAAAAGGATTTGACTCAGTATAAATACATAATTGATGTAGAGGGAGATACGCAGTACAAATTTGGTGAAAAGGAATACATTGTGCTTACAAATGACCTTGATATAACGGCAAATGATGTGGCGAAATCTCTATTCAGTTCTGACTCAGGAGATTATCTTGATGTCTATATTGTTGAGGTTGATTAATTTAAAATACATTTAGGAGGAAACAAAAATGAACAAGTACGCAGGAACACAGACAGAAAAGAATTTGGAGGCAGCTTTTGCTGGCGAATCTCAGGCAAGGAATAAGTATACTTACTTTGCTTCAAAAGCAAAAAAAGAGGGCTTTGAGCAGATTGCAGCTCTTTTCCAGAAGACTGCTGATAACGAAAAGGAACATGCAAAAATGTGGTTTAAGGAACTTGAGGGCATCGGAAACACTGCAGAAAATCTTCTTGAAGCCGCAAATGGCGAAAATTACGAGTGGACAGATATGTACGCTGGCTTTGCTGAAACAGCTGAAAAGGAAGGTTTTACAGAGCTTGCTGCAAAATTCCGCTTGGTTGCTGCTATTGAGAAGCATCACGAGGAAAGATATCGTGCACTTCTTAAGAATGTTGAAGCTCAGGAAGTGTTTGAAAAGAGCGAGATTACAGTTTGGGAATGCAGAAACTGCGGTCATATCGTAGTAGGTAAAAAAGCTCCCGAGATGTGCCCGACCTGTGCTCATCCTCAGAGCTATTTTGAAGTACATAGCGAGAATTATTGATTATGATTATAAGACGAGCGTCAGGCAACGATTTGGATGCTATAAACAGGCTTCTTTGTCAGGTCCTGATGGTGCATCACAACGGCAGACCTGATATATTTAAAAGCGGCACCAAGAAGTATACCGACGAAGAACTCCTCGGAATTATAGCGGATGACACAAGACCCATATTTGTAGCAATGGACGAAAATGAGGTTGTAGGATATGCTTTTTGCATATATCAGCAGCATAAAGATAACAACATCCTTACCGATATAAAAACCCTATACATAGACGACCTTTGCGTCGATGAAACGTGCAGGGGGAAAAGCATCGGCAAGGCACTTTACGAATATGTGCTTGACTTTGCAAAGGAGCAAGGTTTCTATAACGTAACGCTGAATGTGTGGTCGTGCAACGAGGACGCTCTCAGATTCTACGAAAAAATGGGATTGAAGCCACAAAAAATAGGAATGGAAAAGATATTATAATAAACGGGAGCACATTTATGTACACAATAAACAAGATTACATCTGATAGCGTAGTAGACTTTGCTGCAGAGGAATTAAAGAAGTATTTAAGAATGATGATGCCCGAGTGTGGCGACATACAAATTAAATATAACAAAGAAGCTACAGATGGTTTCAGGCTTGGGCTCATGCAGGATTTCGGGCTTGATGTGTCAGATGCAGATGATACTGAGCTTGATGATATTTTGTATATGGACTGCAGTGGAGAGGGTGGCATAATCTCAGGGGATAATCCACGTTCAGTACTTCTTGCAGTGTATGAATACCTAAGACAAAATGGCTGCAGATGGCTTCTCCCGGGCGTCGAGGGTGAGTATATTCCTATGCAGGATATAAAGCCCGTGAAATACCGCTTTAAGCCGTCGTGCAGATACAGAGGCTGGTGCAGTGAGGGTGCACAGTTCCAGAGATGCGTTGTTGACGCTATAGACCTTGCCCCGAAGCTTGGTATGAATGTGTATATGAGCCAGTTTGTAAACCCCATGGCCTTTTACAGACGCTACTACACGCATGCGTTTAATACTGAAAATCGTCCTACAGGAAGTATATCCGCCACGCAGGTTATGCAGTGGAAAAGACAGTGCGAGACAGAAATCGCAAAAAGAGGCATACAGTTCCACGATATAGGACACGGCTTTAACTATTTGCCGTTTGGAATTAAATCTACTGCAAAAACCAAGTCAGAGGATATTCCGCCTGAAATCAGGCAGTATCTTGCCGAGATAAATGGAGAGAGAAAGTTTTATCAGGATAGTCCTGCCGTAACAAACTTTTGTATGTCGAATAAAGAGGCAAGAACAAAAGTTGCGGACTATATTGTAGAATTCTCTCAAAAATATGCAAATATAGATTATCTTCATGTGTGGCTTGCCGATGGCGCAAACAACCACTGTGAATGTGAAAACTGTCAAAAGAAAACTCCGTCCGACTGGTACATAATGCTCCTTAACGAAATTGACGAAAAGCTTACTGAGGCTGGAAGCAATATGAGGATAGTGTTTATTTCTTATGTTGATACCACCTGGGCACCGCTTGAAGAAACAATAAAAAATTCAAAGAGATTTACTATGCTCTTTGCCCCGATTTTCAGGAGCTTTGCCTACTCAATGGACAAAGACAGAGAAAGAACCGAGGTTAAGCCATATTATCGTAATAAAAACGATTTTCCAAGAAGCATTGGTGCAAGTTTTGACTATTTTGAAGAGTGGAAAAAGGTGTGGAAAGGCTCGAATGTAGGATATGAGTATCATT
Source organism: Clostridia bacterium (assembly GCA_045580605.1). Taxonomy (GTDB): domain Bacteria; phylum Bacillota; class Clostridia; order UMGS1883; family UMGS1883; genus UMGS1883. The sequence goes on from JAZNOC010000021.1 coordinate 2,542, forward strand.
TCTGGCGTCATCAGTGCTATGATTTGTCAGACCGTATGCAGGCAGAGCTTTTAAACTGCGATGTAAAGCGTTATAAAGAAAACGATGTTGACGGAATAATTGCCTGCGGCACGCAAAGACCGTTCTTCCCGACAGGTCTTTCATTCTATTCTTTTGCGCGCACACTTTTTGATACGTCTCTTACTTATGAGGAAATAGAGGAGGATTACTTCTCCCACGCCTTTGGCGAGGACTGGAGGCTTTTCCGTGATTACCTTGCAAAAATTCACGATGCTATGCCTTTTGACTATTTCTCCCGCGATGAAGCAGAGAAAAGGGAAAATATGTATTATGACCTTGACAGAGCAAAGAAAATCGAAAGCATACACGAGATTACAAAAGAGGGTCGTAAGCTTATGGATGAGCACAATGACAATAACGCACAGGTGCAGAATTTGTCTGTAAAAATCCTTAAGTATCACGCTGATTTCTGCGACCTTATTGCTGACTGGATGGCGGCAAAGGCAAAAGGCGAAATCGACCTTGGTATGGAGCTTATGCAAAAGGCAAGAGTAGAAACAGGCAAGTTTGAAAGTGAGATTGAAAGCTACTTTGACCATAATCTCTATTTTGGCGAATACATCCATGCGCAAAACCTTGAGACTCAGAGAGAAAAGGATGTTATAGCCATTGATTGATAAATACCATTTTATCCCTCCTCAAATAATTATCGACATTTTTCGGAGGTATAATAAATCTAACTTAATAAAATGGATAAAAAGGGGATGTTAAAAATGAAAAAAGTATTTGGCGTACTTTTGTCCTTGACAATGATTTTGTCGATGACAACTGTACCTGCAATGACATCAACGGACGGACTTGATATTACCGAAATTGGTGGCGTTGAGTTCTTTAGTCAGAATTTTGACGGAGCAAATATGAGCAGTGGCGATGTTCTTGCGACTTCATCGTCAGGTTTTGCAAGGGTAACTCACAGTACAACAGCGAGTCAGCTTATTGACGCAACCTTTGTTGTGGCAAATGACCCCGTAAACGGTGCGACTAATAAGGTTATGAGGGCAAAGCCTCACCTTACTATGATTCACCTGTCGAGTGAAATGAAAGCGCTTTTCGATGCTTCGATAGAGTCAGTTAAAATCAGTGCAACATCGTATAAGATTTTAAATTACGACTTTGATGGCGATACTGATACTGCGGATGAGGCCTATGTTCTTGCGAGTAACGGCTCAACTAAGCTTTTTTGGATCAAAAAGGCAGATGTGGCAAACGGCTCACTTGTATCGCCTAAAGAAAGGTCAAACTACGGTTATTGGTTCTATATGAATGATGACAAAACGATTAAAGCCGTTTATGAGGGTGGTTCTTCTGCCAATGCAGAATTTGACTTTCCAAAGCCGTCGGGCAGCGGTGTTTTAAGTCAGCTTGCATATCAATTCGATTTTACATATCCCGAAAGTAGTATTGCGTGGGGCACAGAAGAGGGCTTTATGTTCTACTTTGACTCTATGCAATATTACGTGAATGCAGCAGGCATTAAATGTGCATCTGCACCGACATTTGCTACGGGCGAAACAACATCAGAATCAAAAAGTGGAAGTATGCACGCCTGGGTAGCAAAGGGAGCAGAAAGCAGCACACCCTATTTTGTACCAAGTGCAAATGCAGGGACCTATCTCGAAGAGGTTGTTATGTCTGAGGGTGGAGTATGGCATAAAATAATGCTAAAGTTTGATCTGATGAAAAATCAGTACACCTTCTACTTTGACGGGAAACCCGTATACTTCAAAACATCAAGTGGTTACAGCTGTAAGGTGAATCGCCCTGAATCAAGCACCGGTGTGCCGACTGTAACAGTTCGTACAGAGCGTCTTTGCCTTTATGCAGACCGTGAGCCATTCTTTGATAATTTCAAGGGATACTATGTAAATCACGTTGTCGATGGCCTTGATATCGCTGAAATTAAGGGAGCAACAAAGTACTTTGGTCAGAACTTTGACGATGCATCAATTACCGAAGGGACAAGAGTTACAACTTCTATGGGCTTTGAAAAGGTCGAAGATACTGATTCAATAGATAACGTTAAATACACTGTTGTAGGCGACGAAATAACAGATAGCTTAGAGACAAGCAATCGAGTTATGGAAGCAAAGCCAAATGTTGTTATGGCACGTGCAACCGAGGCGCAGTATGCAGCTTTGCAGGCATCATCAAATACTGTCAAATGGGGAAACACAACCTACAAGGTGATAGATTTTGTTGACGGGTACTACTTAGCATCAACGTGCTCTTCAAGAAATTCTGCACTGTATTGGATAAAAAAGAGCTCTGTATCAAATGGAGTGCTTACATCAACCACTCGTGGCACCGACCAGGCACAGTGGTTCTATGCAGATAACAACAAACAAATAAATAACATAGCAACAAATGCAGATGCATCAAGCTTCACAATTCCTGCTCCGAGTGAGGGTGTGGGAAGCTATGCAATCCAGTTTGACTTTGCATATCCCTCCAACACAAATATGTTCTGCGGTGAGGAAGGCTTTGATATAACGATTGACAGCAACGAGTTTCATATCAGAAACGGTGGTATTGTAAGAAGCGGAACGGGAACTAAGACAAGAGAGCTTTACTTTGACGGCACTACAACCTCAGTTGAAAGTGAAAACACAAACAAAATGGTTCCCAAAATGTCGATTGATATTGCTCACTACTTCTCAGAAAGCGACTATGGTGCAAATCTTACTCAGCTTTCACCAATGTATACTGACGGTCAGTGGAACACTGTAATGGTGTACTTTAATCTTGATGATTTGTACTACACATTCTATGTTAACGGTCTTCCCGTATATGCCAAGGCGTCAAACGGGGGATATAGCTGCAGATACAAGCTTGAATCAAATATTCCTGTCGCAACTCGTGTGCGCACCAGCCGTTTCTGCGTGTATAACGACCACGCACCTGTGTTTGATAATTTCCTTGCGTATGAATCGCTTGGAACAGATCAGGAAATGGCTGAAAGAACAGTAGGTTACCTCAGAATTCCGTACATCGATGATGCTGAGGTTATATCCTCTGACCTTCTCTTTGAGGAGGAGGAAAGCAAGCTCGTTGAGTGGAGCTTTGATAAAAACTACTTTGAGATTGACCCGAATAATCCACTTATAGCACGCTATAAGGCTCCTTTTGGATATGGAACATCAACGGTTGTTTTGACGGCAACCTGTACCCTTAATGATGCCGTGGCAACAAGGGACTTCACGCTTACAGTAAAGGACAGAACAAAATACGAGATAGACTCGATATATTTAAAGGATTCTTCCGGCAACAGAATTTACCGTCCAATCAATAATTCTGTTATAGAAAGCGTAGGCTATACAGCGAATTCTCCCGAGATTCCTGCAATGTACCTTGCAGTATACGGGGTAGACGGAACTCTTAAAACAGTCAAAAAAGGAACAAATGACAGTGGCAAGGCAATGTTCAACCAGCAGATAAATGCAGGCGAAACATACAAGATATTTGCTTGGGAAGACGGCAAAATGTCGCCGCTTGCGCTGCCAAAAACAGATAACTATGTAGAAAGTGAAAATCCCACAATCTTTGTTATTGGCGACTCAATAGCAGCAACCTACGCTGAGAGCAGTAATCTCAGAGGTTGGGGTCAGTACCTTTACAAGATATTTAATGACAACGTAACGGTTGACAACAGCCGAGGAATCGCAGGTCGTTCGGCTAAATACGCTCTTGACGAGGACAGTCTTAAGTATGTGCTTGACAATTCAAAGCCCGGCGACTATCTGTTCATCATGCTTGGCCATAATGATATGAAAACTAATGAGTGGTATGGCGCAAGCTTAGAGGAGTATAAAATACTTCTTACTCAGATAATGGAAGCGGCTAAGGCAAAGGGCGTTGAACCTGTGCTTCTTACTCAGCTTGCAAGACCTACATGGTACAGGGGTGTGCTTCAGGATACGCACGGAGATTATCCTGAAGCCGCAAAGGAAGTTGCAGAAAAAACAGGCTCCGCTATAATTGATATCGATGTACTTTCAAGAACAGAGCTTGCAAGACTTGGCGAGCAAGGAACAATCACAGCAGGCTACTACAATCCTAATGATACTCACACAACATCAGTTGGTGCTGATTGGGTTGTCGGTATGATAAAGACAGAGCTTGCTAAG
>JAZNOC010000022.1:0-10917 GCA_045580605.1 Clostridia bacterium
CCATGAAACTTGATACAGAAAGTTTAGCACATACGAAATGGAATTGCAAGTATCACATAGTATTTGCACCCAAATATCGCAGACAGGTGATATATGGAAAGATAAAGCAGGATGTAGGAATAATGTTGAGAAAACTATGTGAGTACAAGCAGGTGGAAATAATAGAAGCAGAAGTATGTAAAGACCATATACATATGCTTGTAACAATACCACCAAAGTATAGCGTATCGCAGATAGTAGGATATCTAAAGGGAAAGAGCAGCCTAATGATATTCGAGAAGTACGCCAATATGAAGTACAAGTATGGAAACAGACATTTTTGGTGTAGAGGGTACTACGTAGATACGGTAGGAAAAAACAAAAAGGCGATAGAACAGTATATTCGAAATCAGTTGCAGGAAGATATAAGCTATGAACAATTAACAATAAAAGAATATATTGACCCGTTCACGGGTGAGCCAGTAAAAGAAGGCAAATAAAAAAGCCCCTTTAGGGGCATGCCGGTGAAATTTCCGCGGTTGGCGGATCTTTCGGCGAGCCTATAGGCTCAGCCGGTATCATGCCCTAAGGGGGCTTGTGCAAACCACCGGCACGGCCGGTGGTTATGATTGCCTCGCATGGACAAAAGCAGAAATGAGAACAAAAAAGACTTCCGAACCGAGATTCAGAAGTCTTTAAAAATGGTCTAAAACTATTATTTACAAGCCAATCGAAACGCAATATGGCGGTCACAATTATCCTGCGGTGTTGCCCACGCCGATGAGCTATACCCTATTGAAACACAAAAGAAAGAGCGAGGTTTTATCCTCGCTCTATGTAGTTGTTTAGAATTACAAACCAAGCAACTGCTTTTTCTTTGCGTCAAATTCTTCTTGGGTGATAACGCCGCTATCCAGCAAGTCTTTGTACTTCTTGAGTTCATCGGCTTGACTTTGCTCTTGGTGAATAGTAGTAGTTGCGGCGGGCTTGTTTTGACGCTTGATTAAGAGATTTCTGATTTCATTTGCGATAGCTTCTCGCTTTGCAAGAAAAAAGAAGGTGATTCTTCCCGAGGATGTGGAAACAGAAACGCCCTGAGTAATGGCAGTAGTTGCTACTGCGCTTACAGAGTCAATTGGAAGGTCAATTGTTTTGCCGAAAGCAACTTTGCCGTAAATTCTTTTGTCTGTTACGGTGATTTGGCAGCTTGAGAAAGCATAGTAAACGATAGCAGTTATAACAATACATCCTATCGCTATAGTAAACCAAAGCCAAGTGTTTGAGTCGCCTGAAAGTGCCATGTCAACACCTAGAATAACAAATATTGCTGCAGCAAGTGCTGCGATAACCAAAAATACATTTAGCTTTCCTGATTTTTCTTCAAGGATGATTTTTTCGTCCACTGGTTTGTCCTCACTTTTAAGAAATAGTTTTAAAATATATAATGCTCAATTGCAATTACACTTATATTATATCTGCATTACAGATAAAAGTCAATATCTTTATTACAGATAATGCATAATAATTTTGAGGTGATTATTATGCAATTTAAGAATTTAAGGAGCATTCGAGAGGATAGGGACATCCGACAAAAAGAGGTGGCGAAGTATCTGAACGTTTCGCAGAATACTTACTCGCAGTATGAAACAGGAGTTATTTCTTTAACCGCCGAAGTTTTAATTAAACTTGCTGATTTTTATGATGTAAGCATTGATTATCTCCTCGACCAAACAGACAACCCGCAAAGACAAAAATAAAGGTACATCATACGATGTGCCTTTTTGCTTCCGCAGTCATCCTGAGCTTTAGCGAAGGATCTGCACGGCGAAGCCGTGTCTGTGCGATGGTAGTTTTTAAGACTCCCTACGCTCGTAGATTCTTCGCAGTGCTCAGAATGACAGAGCGTTACGTGGACGAATTGTGGACAAAAGCAGAAATGAGAATAAAAAAAGACTTCCGAACTGAGATTCAGAAGTCTTAAAAATATTACTTACAAGTCAATCGAAACGCAACGTGGCGGTCACAATTATCCTGCGGTGTTGCCCGCGCCGATGAGCTATACCCTATTGAAACACAAAAGAAAGAGCGAGGGTTTACTCTCGCTCTTTGTAGTTGTTTAAAATTACAGACCAAGCAATTGCTTTTTCTTTGCGTCAAAATCATTTTTCAGTAAGCATATTGTAAATTGTTTCATAAATTTCTTTGTTGTTTTTGAAAAATGCAATACGTATTCTTCCCGAAGAAGAACCAAAGTAAATGCTCTTAAACGCGCCTTTGCCGAAAGCGGTAATGTCCTTCGTTGGGATAGTTATTACTTTAAAAGGCACTTTTGCAGTAATGTTTTTATCCGTAACTGTAACCACGTTAAATTTCAAAGAAAAGAATATTGTTAATCCAATCAATAAGCTTGCAACGAAAGGAATTAATGAAATAAGAATCCCCACCAAGCCCCAGTTTATGAACTCAATAAAATATAGCCCCAAAGACAATACCAGACCGATAATACAAGAAATCAGCAATCCTTTTTTCACATTGTACGATTCACTCTTAATCAAAACTTTTTCTTCCATTTTCATTTCTCCTTTTTACTTAACCGCATTAAGTACTACGCTTGTTGCGTTTACCGATGTTTCATATTTGCGGATGAACAACGATATTCGGTACTTTTTACATGATATCATATCAAACGGCAAAAGTCAACTCAATTGAGGTAATTATTTTAACTCAAAAACGATAAAATGATATTGTAATGCGATTGAATTGAGGTGACGTAATGAACATAGGTGAAGCGGTCAGACTTCGTATACTTGAACTATGTAAAGAGCATCATATCACCGTCAATAAACTTGCAACTGTCAGCGGTATTACCCAGTCAACGCTTAACAATATTGTCAGTGGGCGAAACAATAGCACTACAGTTGCAACCGTCAAGAAAATTTGCGATGGACTTAATATAAGCATTGTGGATTTTTTTATATCTCCGCTTTTCAATCATTTAGAACAAGAAATAAAATAAAAGGCACATCGAAAGATGTGCCTTTATTAGTTCAATTCTCGTTTTAAAGACGGGTCTCCCGACTTTAAAACTCATCTAAAACCGCACGCGGTCGAGCGTGGCGCGAGCGAACGGTTTTGTTACACATTAAAATCCTTGGATTTTAATGTGATTACTTACAAGCCTCTTCGATAGCAACTGCAACGGCTACGGTCATACCAACCATGGGGTTGTTGCCCGTGCCGATTAGACCCATCATTTCAACATACAAGTGCCTTACGGCACTTGTTATAGAGATTAACACACATCTTGGATACATCAATAATAATGCTGTCCATGCCTATTATAGCAAAAGCATTGTTCGCGTAACAAGATTTTCGTGAACAGATATCAACATTTTATCAACTTTATAGCAACTTTCATAAAAGATTTAATCAAGCCGGAAACAACTATATAACATCTTTCAAACAACTTTGCAAAAGAAGATGTTTGAATGCCGGATGGTTTGCGAAAAGGTTTGCGATATGGTTGACAAAATGAAACAATGTGGTTATAATAATATATAAGAGAGTGAAAGGAGTTAATATAATGGATAAGCAAAAAACAATTGACATAATATTCAGTGATAAATATTATTCCATTACTGATCTTCGTTATAATCAAAAAGTCGGCATAATGCTTTCAAAGGACGAGTTTTATGAATTTCTTGATATAAAAGATCAGTTAGTTGAAGAAAAATTGTTTTTTATAAAGAAACTTCCACTTAAATCCTTTAACTCTAAAAACATTTTTTATGTTGACGGTAAATATTTATTGACGACTTCGACGGAATATTTACGCATACTTAATACCGATTATGAAAGCAACCAGAGTTTTTTGTTTCATCGAAATTTCGAAGAGATACTTGAATCCAGATTGTTTTCGGAGATTGAGGGAACATTAAGCATTGAGAATATCCCTACCACTCACAAGCGTATTGCAGAGCTTCATAAAAGCGATAATCCGATTGACGAAAATGATATCATTATCAAAAATATGATGGATGCTATCAAATTTATCATTAGTGATAAGCCCGAGTTTAACAAAGAGAATTTGCTTACATTGTATAGGATTTTAAGTAAGGATTGCTTGCCACCTGAACTTGAAATAAAACAGGGAGAGTATTATCGCGATGACAGCGTGTATATCGGGGATTTTGAAGGTGCTCCTTATAATATGATCGATGAGTGTATGAATTCATTATTTGAATTTGTAAACGATAGTTCCTCTGGGGAGATGGATGACTATTTACCTCATATATGCCATTACTATATTCTTTACATTCATCCGTATTTTGACTACAATGGTAGAACGGCAAGAATGGTGTCCTTTTGGTTGAGTTATATAAAAAGAATCATATCGGCACCGATATTCTTGAGCGAGGCGATAAATGAAACAAAACAGGATTACTATCGTGCTATTGCTGATACAAGAGTGGCAAACAATGACTTGACTTATTTTTTGGGATATATTTTTGAAACTTCTATAAAGTATAGTTTTGTTTACAAAAATCTCGAAGAGATCAAAAAAGAATTGTACAAGACAGGTGACACATTAACCTCTACAGAATGGGTGTATGTGAAGAAAATTCTTGTGCATAATCCAAACAGTTTTTTCACCTACAAGTTGTTTTTGAATTATATAAATGCAACTATGACCAAACAAGGTGCCACAAAAATTCTAAATAATCTTGCAAATTACGAAATTCTCGAAAAAACAAAAAATAAAAAAGGCGAAACCATATACAAATTAAATCAAGACTTGATTGTATATAAGTGGAACAAATAATTTGCAAAAATGGCATTAATGTAACAAATGCTATGCCCGCGTGTGCGGCATGAGCAGAACAACTGTGTATAAATATATTTCTCTGTTGGAAGGATAGGAAAAGGGAGCCCGACTGCTCCCTTTTTATTATCATTTAGTATCAGTATTAAGAATTAAAACTTGTATAGAGTCTATAAAACGTTGCCATTGCTTGCTCGCGAGTGTAAGCACCGAATGGGTCAAATATGTTGCCGTCCTTGCCACGCATTATGTCTGCAGCAAATACTTGACTCACAGAATCTTTTGCCCACTCGGCAATTTTGTCATTATCATTAAAAGCAAGCGTTCCTTTCGTAAGTGGCTTATTTAAGCCTTCTGCAAGTCTTGAAATAAGAGCAGCGGCTTCTTGGCGTGTAATCTGCCTGCCGGGAGCAAAATTGCTTCCGCCAACTCCGTTTACTATACCGAGTCCTGCCATTTTTTGAACGTTTATATCTGTGGTGTCACTAAAGGTTGCCGTCTTATCAATAGAGCAATCAGCTACGCTTTCATAAAAACGGGTAGCTAGTGCACAAAACTCAGCACGAGTTATAGGTGAGGAATAGTTGGACTTTAAATTATCAGGTACAAAATTCAAATTTACTGCTGCATCAACCTCTGCCTGCGCCCAAATTGAAGGTAAATACGTGCCCCTGAGCTTTGATTCGAGCGTTGTAATTACGTCTTTATAGTTGTTGTTAACAAGTTCTGTAATGCCGCCTGCTGTGCGTTTGTTTACGTGAGCCTTAAAAGTATTGCCGTCTGTAGAGGTGCCGTTTAGTGAAAATGAGAGCCATCCGTATGAAGACTTTATACTTCCAATTTTCCACTCAGGAATATGCATTATACCTAAACTGGATTCTTCCGAAAAGAAATTTCCATCAAAAGTATAGAATGAAAAGCCGGATTCTCTGTCGGTGTAGGGCATTTTGTCGGCAAGGTACGTTTTTCCGTCCGAACCTTTGCAAACCAGTACGGTATCATCCATTATGTATGGAAATTCGTGAGAGCTAAGGATGTCACCTATATATCCGGTTGGTTCATATGGACTTTTTGCTCCATTACCCACATCTTTGTAGAAAGAATTGCTTTGTCCAATTCGCTTGATATGACCATCTATATATGAGTAAATGCACACCCACTCTAAATCGGATCGATCGAAAGAGGGGTATATAGAATTTTTCGATGCGTTCTTTACACATCTTTTGATTACAAGCTCTTCTAAACCATCATCTGTAAGGTCGATAAGATATGCTGCGGGTATAGCTGTTGTTATTGAGGGGTATTTGCAACGATCGGGAGATTGTAGCATTTTGTAATAATCTTCTTCTCGAATTCCTTTACCGATCGAAGCTTCCTCTTCACGCATATATTTTAGATATTCGACATAAGCATTTGAATTATCTGCTGCTGAAATGTTTAAAACTACAAATGAAGCTACCACTAGGGCGGATATAAAGCAACATAATTGCACAAAAGCTTTTCTGTTCATTTTTACCTCCGTATTGTTGGGATTTGATGCGTTCTTGACTTTATATAAATTATGTATTACCAATTTTCTTCCATCCATTTAAGAGCATCTTCGCGTGCTTTATCAGCTTCTTTAGGCGTTGCGTGATAGTATCCATCGTTTCCCCAATGACCAGAAGACGAGGAAGATGAGGTAGATGGGGTAGATGGGGTGTTAAATATGCGTACACCCATCAAAATTGCGCATACTATTCCTATGACTATACATATTGCACCAACGGAATATAATTCTTCATTGAGTAGATTTATACCTACTCCTAAAAAAATCAATGCGCCAATAATACATAAAATCAAAAGTATATCCATTTTGTTCTCCTTGTTGATTATTTCTTCGTTTTGTTTATGGCATCGATGATCGCTTCGGTATTTTCTGTATCTATTTTACTTTTTTGTGAAAGTGCGCCTACAATAGCACCCGGAACGCCGCCTATTATGCCGCCTACGATTCCACCCTTTATAACACTTTTGTCTTTTTTGCGTGGCTCCGGAGGGAGATATGTTCCGTCTTTCGTATCCATTATTGATTGTATAATGGCGCAAATTACCATTATAAGTAGAAGTCCACCTATAACAACGTAAATAAAAATACTCGTAAAATTCATGATTTTCTCCTATACTTGTCATATTGAATATAGTGTGATACATTCAATGAGTGATTTTTTCTACTGCAAGTGCATCATTGCACAACTTGCGAACCGCTGTAATAAAATGTGGCAAGCCATGCGCTTTTTGATACTCTTGAATCTTGGCTATTAGATCTTCGTCTTGATCCGTGAATTTAACGATCTTCTCCCAAATTACTTCTCCTTTCAAAATAAAAAAGTGTGTGCAACCGAAGCTACACACACCGAAAAACGCAAACTCCGATTGCTGCTACACAAAACTTAACAAGCACGGAGATAACTCTCTCATACACACCAAGTTGGAATTTGCATTTTTACCAAATTCATTATTGATGTGTTTGGGTATAGAGACAAAGCCCTCTATAAAAATAGAGAGTTTTCCCGCAAAGCTTGTTAATTAAATTTTGTGTAGCAACATAATCTTATCACCTTTTTTCTGATTTGTAAATAGTTTTTTGAAAGGGTGAGCTTTTTCATACACTTTTTCTCCTAAAAACAAATTAGACACATCATAGAGGATTTCTCCAAAATGATGTGTCTAACTTAATTTTTATGGGTTAAAGTGCGGAAAGCCGCTTATTTACAAGCCTCTTCGATAGCAACTGCAACGGCTACGGTCATACCAACCATGGGGTTGTTACCTGCGCCGATGAGCCCCATCATTTCTACGTGAGCGGGAACGGAGGAAGAACCTGCGAACTGCGCATCAGAGTGCATACGACCCATAGTATCGGTCATGCCGTAGGAAGCGGGGCCTGCTGCCATGTTATCGGGGTGGAGGGTACGGCCTGTACCGCCGCCGGAAGCAACAGAGAAGTAGTTAACACCGTTCTCGTTGCACCACTTCTTGTAGGTACCTGCAACGGGGTGCTGGAAACGGGTGGGGTTGGTGGAGTTACCGGTGATGGAAACGCCAACGTTTTCTTTTCTCATGATAGCAACGCCTTCGGGAACGTTGTCGGAGCCGTAGCACTTAACCTTTGCACGGGGACCGTCGGAGAAGGGAACTTCTCTTACAACTGAAACTTCCACGGTAGCGGGAACAAACTTGGTTACAACATAGGTGAAGCCGTTGATTCTGGAAATGATGTATGCAGCATCCTTGCCAAGACCGTTAAGGATAACGCGGAGGTCCTTTGAACGAACCTTGTTAGCGTTGAGCGCGATCTTGATTGCGCCCTCTGCAGCAGCGAAGGACTCGTGACCTGCAAGGAAGCAGAAGCACTCGGTCTCTTCGGAGAGGAGCATCTTGCCAAGGTTGCCGTGGCCAAGACCAACCTTGCGGTTTTCAGCAACGGAACCGGGGATGCAGAAGCTCTGGAGACCGATGCCGATAGCAGCAGCAGCGTCAGCAGCCTTGGTGCAGCCCTTCTTGATTGCGATAGCAGCGCCTACGGTGTAAGCCCACTTTGCATTTTCAAATGCGATAGGCTGGGTTTCTTCAACGATTTTATAGGGGTCGATACCCTTTGCAGCGCAAATTTCCTTACATTCATCAATGGAGGAAATGCCGTATTCTTTAAGAGTAGCGAGAATTTTAGCCTCGCGTCTTTCATAACCTTCAAAATGTGCCATTACGTTTTCCCTCCTTTAATTATTCGTGTCTGGGGTCGATATACTTAACCGCATCAGCGAAGCGGCCGTATGTACCCATGGACTGCTTGTATGCTTCGTTAGGTTCTACACCCTTCTTGATGAGGTCAGTCATCTTGCCGAGGGATACGAACTCATAACCGATAACTTCGTTGTTTGCATCGAGAGCCATTCTGGTGCAGTAGCCCTCGGTCATTTCGAGGTAACGAACGCCCTTTGCCTTGGTGCCGTACATGGTACCAACCATGGAACGAGCGCCCTTGCCGAGGTCTTCCATACCTGCGCCGATTACGAGACCGCCTTCAGAGAAAGCAGACTGGGTACGGCCGTATACGATCTGGAGGAAGAGCTCACGCATAGCGGTGTTGATAGCGTCGCAAACGAGGTCGGTGTTGAGAGCCTCAAGGAGGGTCTTGCCGGGGAGGATTTCAGCAGCCATAGCTGCGGAGTGGGTCATACCCGAGCAACCGATGGTTTCAACGAGAGCTTCCTCGATGATACCGTTCTTAACGTTGAGGGAGAGCTTGCAGCCGCCCTGCTGGGGTGCGCACCAGCCAATACCGTGGGTATAGCCGGAAATGTCGGTAATCTGCTTGGACTGAATCCACTGGCCTTCTTCCGGAATGGGAGCAGGACCGTGATCGCAGCCCTTGGTAACACAGCCCATGTGCGCAACTTCTTGGCTCATGGCGTATTCACAAGAAAATTCTTTGCTCATGATGTTTTTCTCCTTATGTATTTAAAAAACTTTGATTATTTTACGATTTCGCCGTAGAATTCGCCAAATGCTGCAGCAGCGTTTGCTTCATCGGTGTCGATGTGCATAGCAAGTGCGAAAGAGGGGTTAACGCGAACTACAACGTCGCCGAAGATTGTGCTTCTGCCGTTGGAGTCGAGCTTAACGCTTACAACCTCTTTGTCGCTAACGCCGAACTTTTCAGCATCTGCGGGAGTCATGTGGATGTGGCGCTTTGCAACGATAACGCCTTCGGTAAGTTCAACCTCACCTGCGGGACCAACGAGCTTGCAAGCTGCACTGCCGCAAACGTCGCCGCTCTCTCTTACGGGAGCGCTAACGCCGAGGGTACGAGCATCAGTGAAAGAAAGCTCAACCTGAGTTGCGTTTCTTGCAGGACCGAGGATGATTACGTTAGCGATAGGCTTTTTAGGACCAACGAGAGTAACTCTTTCCTCACATGCGTACTGACCGGGCTGGCTCAAATCCTTTTTGTGTGTGAGGGTATAGCCCTTACCGAAGAGGGTTTCGATGTCAGCTGCACTGAGATGTACGTGTCTTGCGGAAGTTTCAACCAAAAATTTCTCTGCCATGATTGTTCTCCTTGTATATAATAAAATTTTTGCATAAATTTACATGTTAATTGTATCACAAACTTTTCGATTTGTAAATGTATAATTATGAAGATTTTTGTGTAAACTTTTCATATGTTTTATTAATTTTGACAAGGAAGGCTCAAAAATGGCTGACGAAAACAAAAATAATAATGAAAATAATGAAGAAAAAGACGGTGGCGTGACCGCGGGCGGGATACATTGTATATCAATAATAGGGCAGATTGAGGGGCATTTTGTGCTGGACCAAACGCAAAAGGCGACAAAATACGAGCACATTATACCGCTTATCTGCGCAGTTGAGGAAAACGACGATATCAAGGGACTTTTGCTGATTTTGAACACGATGGGCGGTGATGTTGAGGCAGGGCTTGCCTTGGCGGAGCTTATCGCATCGATGAAAAAGCCAACGGTCACGCTTGTGCTCGGCGGCGGTCATTCGATAGGCGTGCCGCTTGCGGTTTGTGGCAAGCGCAGCTTTATTGTGCCGAGTGCAACGATGACTCTGCACCCCGTACGCACCACGGGTACGATAATAGGCGTGCCGCAGAGTTTTTATTATTTTGACAAAATGCAGGATAGGATAGTTAATTTCATTTGCTCACATTCCAATGTGGATGAGCAGAATTTTCGCAATATGATGAACAACACAAGCGAGCTTGCAAACGATGTCGGCACGATTATAGACGGATATGAAGCGGTAAACTGCGGACTTATTGACGAAGTCGGCGGACTTAAAGAAGCAATTGCGGCGCTAAAGGCGATGATAGAGTGAATGCAGTGAATTAAAGTTTAGCGCAGTAACCTCTATTGTCATTCTGAGCGTAGCGAAGAATCTGCGAGCGCAGCGAGTCTTAGAAAAACCTTGCTTTGCAAGGTTTTCAGATCCTTCACATTCGTTCAGGATGACAAGTTAGTTTGTTATCGTAAACATTAATTTACACAACAAAAAGGCTTGCGTATGCAAGCCTTTTTACATCATATTGGATTGTTTACAGTTCC
>JAZNOC010000023.1:0-6750 GCA_045580605.1 Clostridia bacterium
AGTTCGGTTTTGCATTTTTATTACTTCCTTTGAATTAGTACTGCAGATAGTTTTTGCCATAAGGAACAATATTATGCAAAATATACCCGTTTGTAACACTTTTTTAATTGTTTTATGTTACAATGAACGTGGTATATTGGATTTTCGTGTAGAAAAACAGACTATATCTTTACTTCAGGAGGAAAAACTCTATGAATAAAAGTAAAAATAAAAGAAAAAACACACGAAGGAAAAGGAGAACTCTTAGGGGTCTTATGCTAGCCCTCCTTTCAGTAATATGTGTGTTTGCGATAATAGGAATAGGCCTTATAGGTGGTTCGCTTTTTGGTTTTGTAGAAGGAACTGAGCTTGTCGATATTAACAACATGCGCCTTAACCTTACAACCTTTATCTACGCCGAAGACCCTGTTACAGGGGAAATGGTTGAAGTTGAGAGGCTTTACGATGATGAGAACAGAATATGGGTGTCAAGCTCCAAAATCCCCGAAAACCTGAAAAATGCCTTCATATCCATTGAAGACGAGCGTTTTTATTCTCATTGCGGCTTTGATATCAAGCGCCTTACAGGTGCAGCAATTCAGTATATAACAAACAAAGGTAGCTCAAGTTACGGCGGAAGTACCATCACTCAGCAGCTTATAAAGAACATAACAAAAGAGGATGATTATTCCGTTAAAAGAAAAATTCAAGAGGTTTACCGCGCATATAACCTTGAGAAACAGCTCTCAAAGGAAGAGATTCTTGAATATTACCTTAACACAATCTATCTCAGCAGAAAATGTAACGGTGTAGCAAGTGCGGCACAGACATATTTCGGTAAGGATGTTTCAGAGCTTTCGCTGGCAGAATGTGCCTCGATTGCGGGAATAACTAAGTTTCCATCGAAGTATGACCCTATTTCTAATCCAGAAAACAACAAGGAGCGTCAGCTTGTTATTCTCAAGAAAATGTACGAACTTGGGCATATAACAAAAGCGGAATATAACGAAGCAAAAGACGAAGAACTCAAGTTCGTAATAACAAAGGATAATTCGTCTGCAAAGGTTCAAAGCTATTATGTCGATGCTGCGATTGAGCAAATAGTAAATGACTTGTCTGAACAGTATAACTACACAAAGGAATATGCTAGCAAGATTCTTTACAATGGCGGACTGAAGATTTATCTTTCCATGGACCCGTCTATTCAGACAAAGCTTGATGAAGTATATAGCGATGAATCGAGCTTCCAGAAAAGCTCGGGTGATACGCAGCCCCAATCGTCTATGGTTATCATGGACCCCTATACAGGAGAGGTAAAGGCGCTTGTCGGTGGAAGAGGAGCTAAAGATGCAAACCGCACGCTCAACCGTGCAACACAGACGCTTCGTCAGCCGGGTTCTACGATAAAGCCGCTTTCGGTTTATTCTCCTGCTATTGAATATGGGCTTGTAAAGCCGTCTTCAATAGTAAACGATTCTCCCGTTGAGTATGGCGATTGGGCTCCCAGAAACGACGACAGAGCATTTCAGGGTAGGATAACTGTAGCTGCGGCACTCCGCGGCTCAAGAAACGTTCCTGCAGTAAAAATATGTGATTATCTCACCCCTCAGGCATCATTTGATTTCGTAAAAAATAACTATCATTTATCCACGCTTGTAGAATCAGAAAAGAGAGACGGCAAGGTGTATACTGATGTGGGTCTTTCGCAGATTGCGCTGGGCGGTTTGACCGATGGTGTGTCGGTGCTTGAAATGTGTGCAGCATACTGTACTTTCCCCAACGGCGGAACATATATCAAACCGTCTTTGTATACGAAGGTGCTCGATTCACAGGGGAATGTCCTACTCGAACATTCAACAAAGGGGGTTGTTGCAATTAGTCAGACAACCGCTGAAGATGTTACTGAAATGCTTACCAATGCAGTAACCGGCGGTACAGGTACAGCTGCAAGACTTTCAAATATGCCTGTTGCAGGTAAAACAGGTACAACCTCAAGCAATAATGACCGTTGGTTTGTGGGCTACACACCTTACTATGTTGGTGCAGTGTGGTTTGGCTATGATAAGCCGACTTCGCTTAGAGGATTTTCTCCAAACCCTGCGGCGGTTGCTTGGAATAAGGTAATGACCAAGGTTCACGAAGATCTTCCAAATAAAAAGTTTTTCTCAGACCTTGATAAGGACTCAAAAACTATTATGATTTGTGCGGACAGCGAAAAAAGGGCAACCCCAGCTTGCACAACTCTTAGGGCGAAATCGTATAAAACATCAAAGATACCCGATAAATACTGTGCGGAGCACGAATATAAGTTCAATGCAAACAAGCTCTCGAAGGGTACGACATTGATAGAAAAGGACGAAAATATACAAGGTGTAGTAGAAGAATACGGTGAAGATGTCTTGGTGGACAACGAGGACGTTGTTGTGGATAACGAAAACAGTGATGAACCCGGACCAATGAATCCTCCCGCTCCCTCAGATGACGGCGGGGGAATAGTAGTTGACTAAAAAAGGTGATAGTATGGCATACAGAGAATATATGATTAAAAAACAAAAGGATGTTGGTGCGAAACTAATTACAGTAATTTTATATTTTGTGGCGTTTGTAATCAGTGTTATTGCGTTTTTTATGCTTGTGCCGATTGGCTTTGGAAGCGCGGCTGCACTTATTATTGCAGGTGCTTTTTACGGTGCATATCGTCTTTCGGGCAATACGAACAAAGAGTTTGAATATATCGTTACGGAAGATATCATTGACGTCGATGTTATTGTAAACAAGTCCAAAAGGAAAAGACTTATTTCGTTTAACCTTGAAAGTGTTAAGGTGCTTGCAGACGTAAATAATGCTCAGTTCAAGCACTATCTTAACGAAAGCTTTGACTCGGTTATCGACGCAACAAGCGGCAGAAAAGACAAAAAGGTTTATTTCGCCGTTGTTGAAAAAACAAATAAGGTACTTGTAAAGATGGAGCTTACAGAATCCATAGTTCAGGGGCTTTATGAGATAAGTCCATCAAAAATTCATATCTGATAAGGTGAAGAAAAATGTTGTTTTTATCTTCAGAAAAAATTTACGAAGCAGAACAAGAGGCTATGAAAAGCGTCTCAGCAATTCAGCTTATAAAGAATGCCGCAGCAGCGAGTTATGAGCATATAAAAGAGTTTAATTCCGTGCGAATTTACTGCGGAAAAGGAAACAATGGCAGTGACGGTTACGCCACTGCCATTCTTTTAAAGCAGAACGGAAAGCGTGTTGAGGTTGTGCAGGTTTTTGAGCCAGCGAGCGAGGAATGTGTATTCTTTTGCGAAAAGGCAAGGGATGCGGGCGTTGAAATTACGGACAGGGTTTCGTTCCCTCTTGACGATTTTGAATGTAGCGTTGACGCAATTTTCGGAATTGGCGTAAAGGGGAATGTCGAAGGCATCGCAGAGCAGGCAATCAATATCATTAACGCATCGGAAACCTACGTCGTATCTCTTGATTTGCCAAGCGGTATAAATGCTGACACGGGAGAGGGTGAGACTTTCGTCATTGCCGACAAGACAGTTACGTTCACCGCTCCCAAAAGATGTATGCTTTTTAACAAAAGCGTTGACCCCTGCGGAGAAATTGTAATCTGCGATGTGGGAATACCGATTGACTACACGGCTGAAGAAGGTAGATACATTCCTATAACCGATAAGCTTACAAAGTCAATTCTTCCGAAAAGAAGCCGACTTTCACACAAAGGTACGTTCGGGACAGCGGTTATTGTTGCAGGAAGCTATGCAATGGCAGGTGCGGCTGCAATGGCGGCGCAGGCGGCATACAAAAGCGGATGCGGTCTTGTTAAGATTATTGCGCCTGAGTCAATAACGAATGTCCTGAATATACTGGTAAAGGAGGCAGTTGTCATTCCTGTAGCGCATCAAAACGGGGTAATCAGCCCAAATCTGTCAGAAAAGGCAATAGATGCACTGAAAAAAGCAGCTTCAGTGCTTATAGGATGCGGACTTGGCAACGGTCGCCACGATATTCTTATTTCAAAAATTTTATCGGTTGTAAATGCAGGCGTTATAATAGATGCTGACGGTGTTAACTCGCTCCGTGGCAATCTCAATATAATAAAGAATCGCAATGTGCTTCTTACCCCACACCCGCTTGAATTTTCTCGTATTAGCGGGCTTTCGGTTGAGGAAATTGAGAAAGCACGTATAAAAACGGCAGATGCCTTTGCACGTGAATACGGCGTGAGTCTGCTCCTCAAAGGAGCACGCAGTGTAATAGCTTACGGCGGAAACAATCTTTATATATCTCTTTTGGCAACGAGCGCTCTTTCAAAGGGCGGCTCGGGTGATATTTTAGCCGGAATTTTGGTTTCGCTTGCTGCTCAGGGAATTTCTTTAACTGACAGCGCTGTAGCGGCATCTTATATACACACAAAGGCAGGTATGCTCGCCGAAAAGAAAATCGGTGCAATTTCCACGACGGCGGATGATATAATAAAACTTTTGCCGGAGGCTATAAAAACAATTTAATGTATGTATAGGCGTAAAAGTGTAAATAATGTCATTGTAGAAAGCACTTGCCGTAGTACATACAGGTTACGGCTCATTGGAATAACTTACATTTGACCTTTAACTGAAACTGTAGTATAATTACTATAGTATTCGCAGGAGGGGGGAGTGTAAGTTGGAAAAGGAAGCCCATCGTAAAATTTATCTTTCACTTTCCAATTCTCTGCTTTGTGAGCTTGACGGTCAGGCAAAGCTTGAAAATAAAACAAGAAGTGAGTTTGTTTCGTTAGCGGTCAAACAATATCTGCGTGAAAAACGCAGGGTTGAGGCGAAACGGAGAATGGAGCAAGGTTATCTTGAAATGGGTGGGATAAATCAGGATATTGCGGAAAAATCTTTATTATCCGATGAAAGTGCATTACAAATCTATGAGAAATTTTTATCGGAGAGTGAAAATTAGTGGTTGTAAAACGCGGTGATATTTTTTATGCAGATTTAAGCCCCGTAATCGGTTCGGAGCAGGGCGGCATAAGACCTGTTCTGGTCGTTCAAAACGATGTTGGAAATAAGTACAGTCCAACCGTCATTGCGGCGGCAATAACAAGCAAGATAAACAAGGCAAAGCTTCCGACGCATATTGAAATTGACGCCAAGGAGTATGGCCTTAGCCGCGACAGTGTAATACTTCTTGAGCAGGTGCGAACAATAGATAAGCAGCGGCTTCGGGAAAAAATAGGTAGGCTTGACGATGTGCAGATGGAAAAGGTTAACGATGCCATATCAATAAGCTTTGGCTTGGATTCAAATTAATAAATAATTTACTTAGGAGGAAAATATGATTAAAAGAATTTTGACGGCAGTTGTAATACTTGCTATGTTTTTGATGGTTGGAACTTTTGCGGCAGAACCGGGAACAGACGGCGACCCGCTTATCACAAAAAGCTATATTGACAGTGTTGTATATCCTTACATAGATACTATGGCACAGTTTTCGGTTGTTGAGGTTCCCGCAAACAAATCTGTAATATGCTCAGCAGGTACAGAGCTTATTTTGAGAATGGGCAATTGCAGCGTAATAGGCACACAAAAGGGTGGAGTGAGCGATGTTACAATGGGCTTTGACCTTGCTCATGGTACAAACATTCAGGGAAACCATTTGCTTATAGTTCCGCTTGATGATGGTCGCGGGGTAAAGACATCGACAAATTGTCTTATTATGATAAAAGGACAGTATACGATTAAGTAAAAAGAAGATGTGTTCAAACGAACACATCTTCTTTTTTACTGCATAGGAAATTGCGTAAAATTAAAACGCAGGAATAGATGTTTGCACTTAGTAAGAGTGCGACGTGGGTGAAGCGGCACGCTTCTTTTTTATTTACGTTGTTTTTCTACAAATGCACCTATTCGTTCAAGTGCCTTTTCAATATTTTTTATACTGTAGGCATAACTGCAGCGGATAAAGCCCTCGCCGCCGCCTCCAAAGGCAGTTCCGGGAACAACGGCGACCTTCTGGTCGTAAAGAAGCTGAGTGGCAAACTCATCACTTGTAAGACCTGTTGAGCTTATGTTGGGGAACACGTAAAACGCACCAAGCGGTTCAAAGCAGCTAAGCCCCATATTTCTAAAGCCATTTACCATAACTCTGCGTCTATGGTTGTATTCGTTTTTCATATACTCAACATCTTCATCACAGCTTTTAAGAGCTTCAATAGCGGCATACTGACTTGTTGTGGGAGCGCACATAATTGCATACTGATGTATTTTTAGCATCTGTTGAATTATTGGCTCGGGTCCGCAGGCATAGCCAAGACGCCAACCTGTCATAGCAAAAGCTTTACTGAAACCATTTACCGTAACTGTACGCTCTTTCATATTCGGAATGGTTGCAAAAGGTATATGCTTTCCGCTATACGTAAGCTCGCCATAGATTTCATCGGATATAACCAAAAGATTATGCTTTTCAACAATTTCAGCAATTTTTACAAGGTCGTCATATTCCATAATGGCACCTGTGGGGTTGTTTGGAAACGGCATAACAAGGAATTTAGATTTGTCTGTTATCTTTGAAAGAAGCTTTTCGGGCGTCAGCCTGAAGTTATCCGCTTCTTCAGTTTCAATCTCAACTGCCACTCCACCAGCCATTTCTGCACAAGGCTTGTAACAAACAAAGCTTGGAACGGGTATAAGAACCTCGTCGCCGGGAGATACTACCGGGCGCATAAATATATCAATTGCCTCGCTTCCGCCGACAGTTACAACTGTTTCAGTGGCA
>JAZNOC010000024.1:0-11513 GCA_045580605.1 Clostridia bacterium
GATAAGGCAGTAGATGCTGCGAAAACCGCAGATAAGGTATCGGATGTTGGAAAGGCAGTTGTTAAAATTCCAAAACTCCCAAAAACACCAACAAAGTTAAAAAGTAGTGGATGGAAGGAAACAACATCAGCGGCAATGAAAAAGAATACCACATCAAGAACTTTTAAAAAAGATGGTCTTACAATTAGATTTGACAAAGGAAAAAAAGGAGCCGGTGGTTACGGCGGAAAAGATCATTATCACATATTAAATCCTAAATCAACAGGAAAACATGATTACTATTTGGATAAACATGGCAATCCTGTGCCCAAAAATTCAAAAGCATCACATATACTACCATAAAGGAGGAATTTTTCATGAGCAAACTTGAGCAATTAACTAAATATGATTTTCATGATAGTTTATTAGAAAGAGTTTCATACGATAAGGATAATAGAAAAGTATTTTTGGAAATTGATTTCTGTAATTGGAAACAGACTTGGTATAGCGAATCTGACGAAGAAACCTTAATGATTTCGCTGGTATTTGAAAATGTATCAGATGTTATAATCCCGGTTTTCGAATTAAATAGTGATGAAATAATTGAATTTGAATTGCTATCTGGAAAAGGAATAAGAATTGTTGTTTTTAACGACATAGACGATAGTTCTTATGAGATTATTTTTAATGCAGAAACTGTAGAAATACTAAAATAAGTCAAAACAAACAGTTAATAATTTTAGTCACCTGCTTTTTCATAAAGCGGGTGACTGTCTAACCTACAAAAAGCATCAGAGATTGAGGTAAATAATGACAAGTAAAGAACTTAATTTAAAATTAATAGAATCTTTCCCAGAAATTAAAGATGTTTATTTTGAGGAAACATCTTGGCAAGATGGTGATGAAACAGGATCGCATGTCGTTTATGCAGATATATTTGTGCCTTTTATAAAGGCACAAATATCTGATGGCAAAGAACAAGCAATAGCTGGTGTATTTCATTATATTGAAAAATTGCTTGAATCAAATGATGAATACGCAAACGAGGTAATAGCTTTGAGCGTTCTTGAAGCATTACTTTTTGATGAAGATGTAGACAATGCCTATTTTATTCAATTTGCCAAACCAAAAACTTTGGAATTAATCAAAGAAATTATACAAAGCATAGAGGAATAGAACACAGAGGGATGGTTCTATTGTGTTGATGCGTTAGGTAATGTATGTTATGATTTCAAACAATTTGGGTTCGGGGAAGTTTTTGCCCAATAATTTAGCAGCAAAAAAGGCTTGTGTACAAAAGTACACAAGCCTTTTTAATTAGCATGTCCAATTAGGAATTATTTCATATCCTTAATTGCTGCCTGAGCTGCTGCAAGACGAGCAATCGGAACACGGAAAGGTGAGCAAGATACATAGTCAAGACCGATTGTATGGCAGAACTCAACAGATACGGGGTCGCCGCCGTGCTCACCGCAGATACCGCAGTGCATTGTGGGACGAGCTTTCTTACCCATTGATACAGCCATTTCCATAAGCTTACCAACACCTGTCTGGTCGAGCTTAGCAAACGGGTCGTTCTCAAATATCTTAGCATCGTAGTAAGCATCAAGGAACTTACCAGCGTCATCACGAGAGAAGCCGTATGTCATCTGTGTAAGGTCGTTTGTACCGAAGCAGAAGAATTCAGCCTCAGAAGCGATTACATCAGCTGTAAGACAAGCTCTCGGGATTTCGATCATTGTACCAACCTCGTACTTAAGCTCTACGCCTGCTGCTTTGATTTCAGCATCAGCTGTTGCTACAACTGCGTCCTTAACGAACTTAAGCTCTTTGATATCGCCAACGAGAGGAATCATAATTTCGGGAACGAGGTTCCAGTCAGCGTGAGCCTTCTTAACATTGATAGCTGCACGGATAACAGCCTTTGTCTGCATCTTAGCAATTTCAGGATATGTTACTGCAAGACGGCAGCCACGGTGTCCCATCATGGGGTTGAACTCGTGAAGAGAAGTGATGATTGCCTTGATTTCCACAACTGTCTTATCCTGAGCCTTTGCAAGAGCTACAATGTCAGCCTCTTCAGTGGGAACGAACACATGAAGCGGAGGATCAAGGAAACGGATTGTTACGGGGTTGCCTTCAAGAGCTTCGTAAAGCTGCTCGAAGTCGCCCTGCTGATAGGGAAGAATCTTCTCAAGAGCTGCTTCTCTTTCTTCAACAGTGTCAGAACAAATCATTTCGCGGAATGCAGCAATTCTGTCTGCCTCGAAGAACATATGCTCTGTACGGCAAAGACCGATACCTTCTGCACCAAGCTCACGAGCTTTCTTAGCGTCTGTAGGAGTATCAGCGTTTGTACGAACCTTAAGAGTTCTGAACTCATCAGCCCAAGCCATAATTCTGCCGAATTCGCCAGCGATTTCAGCATCAACTGTGGGGATGATACCATCGTAGATATTACCTGTTGAACCGTCTATTGAAATGAAGTCGCCTTCAACATAAGTTTTTCCTGCAAGAGTAAACTTCTTGTTTTCTTCGTCCATGTTGATTTCGCCGCAACCTGATACGCAGCATGTACCCATACCACGAGCAACAACGGCTGCGTGAGATGTCATACCACCACGAACTGTAAGAATACCCTGAGAAGCCTTCATACCTGTGATATCTTCAGGAGATGTCTCAAGACGAACAAGAATTACCTTTTCGCCCTTAGCATTCCAAGCCTCAGCATCTTCTGCTGTAAAGACTACTTTACCGCAAGCAGCACCGGGAGATGCACCAAGACCACGACCTGCAGGTGTTGCAGCCTTAAGAGCCTTAGCATCAAACTGCGGGTGAAGAAGTGTGTCAAGGTTACGGGGGTCAATCATAGCAACTGCCTGCTTCTTATCGATCATACCCTCATCAACGAGGTCGCAAGCAATCTTAAGTGCAGCCTTTGCAGTTCTCTTACCATTTCTTGTCTGAAGCATGAAGAGCTTCTTGTTTTCAATGGTGAACTCCATATCCTGCATATCTCTGTAATGGTCTTCAAGGATACCACAAACCTTGTTGAATTCAGCAAATGCTTCGGGGAACTTTTCAGCCATCTGTGCGATAGGCATAGGTGTACGAACACCAGCAACAACGTCTTCACCCTGAGCGTTTACAAGGAATTCACCCATAAGACCCTTTTCACCTGTAGCGGGATCACGAGTAAATGCAACACCAGTACCGCAATCGTCGCCCATGTTACCGAATGCCATCATCTGTACGTTAACGGCTGTACCCCAAGAATAAGGGATATCGTTATCACGGCGGTATACGTTAGCACGGGGGTTGTCCCATGAACGGAATACGGCTTCTACTGCACCCATAAGCTGTTCCTTGGGGTCAGTCGGGAAGTCCTTACCGATTTTGTTTTTATATTCAGCCTTGAACTGACCTGCAAGTACCTTAAGGTCTTCTGCAGTAAGCTCAATATCTTGTGTTACGCCTTTAGCTTCCTTCATTTCGTCGATAAGCTGTTCGAAGTACTTCTTACCAACTTCCATAACAACGTCAGAATACATCTGAATGAATCTTCTGTAGCAGTCCCAAGCCCATCTGGGGTTACCGCTCTTAGCTGACATTGCTTCAACAACGTCTTCGTTAAGACCGAGGTTAAGAATGGTATCCATCATACCGGGCATTGATGCTCTTGCACCGCTACGAACCGAAACGAGAAGGGGATTTTCCTTGTCGCCAAACTTCTTACCGCAGATTTCTTCCATCTTAACGATGTTAGCCATAATCTCAGCCTGAATTTCGCTGTTGATTTTACGGCCATCCTCATAGTACTGTGTACAAGCTTCTGTTGTAACAGTGAAGCCCTGAGGAACGGGAAGACCAATTTTGGTCATTTCAGCGAGGTTAGCACCCTTACCACCGAGAAGGTTTCTCATGGTAGCGTCGCCTTCGCTAAAGAGATAAACAAATTTAGTCATTAACTAAACCTCCTAAAAAAATTGTCATATTTTTTCCGCACTTTCTATCATACACCATTTGGCGTACAATTTCCAGTGTTTTTTAAAAAAAATTAGAAATTATTGCAAATTTTTTAAAATACTGTAAAAATAGCTGAGAGAATTGGGTAATTTACCTAAATGAAACTGTAAAAAAGGCTCTGTAACTGTTGAAAGTTTTTGAGCATCACCCTCACTGCACATAGCAAAAAAGGAGTCTCGCAGGGAATTTTCGGATATGTAGCACGCAAGGTTAAGCACCCCCGGTGTTAAAGAAATGCAATCAGAGGTTTTATGCTCATCACAACGCATCTCACCATCGGATATACAAAAGTGAGTTGCCTTTTCTCCGCAGGGGCAATATTCCTGAAATTCTGGCATAATACCCAAAAGCTCGCAGAGCTTAATTTCAAAAACTGCTTTTATGAGATATATACTGTCGGGGCGTTTCCCGAGCATATACAAAGCGTTGAGAAGCAGGCTTATCTCTTCTGCTGCAGTAGTGCCCTGCATAACGCATATTTCAGTAAGGTTTGCAAAGTAATTTCCTGCAGATAAAAGCTCAACACGCTCCGAAAGAGAGCGGAACCCCTCGATAAGCTCTGCACTGACAAGGCTATACAGCCCGTCCTTTATTTTTTTGAGGACAAAGTCAGAGTAGCAAAGAACGCCCGTGCCTCCACGGCTTTTGTGCTTTAGGGAGCGCACGCCCTTTGCAATGACTGATATTTTGCCAAGCTCAGCCGACAAAAGTGTAAGCATTTTATCATTTTCGCCCGTGTTTGAGCTTCGGCATACTACTGCTTTTGTTTTGATGCTTTCGCCTGACATTTTTCATCGCCTTTCTCAGTTCGTTTTTTATATTCAAGATAAACCTCGATATCACCAGTTTCGGTAAAGAC
The DNA here is from genome assembly GCA_045580605.1 of Clostridia bacterium. Lineage (GTDB taxonomy): Bacteria > Bacillota > Clostridia > UMGS1883 > UMGS1883 > UMGS1883. Next base: position 4,865 of record JAZNOC010000024.1, read on the forward strand.
ATTCCAGAGTAAATCCTTTTTATTTTCCATAAAATCACCCCGAAGTTATTATGCGGAATTACGGAAAATAAATATCTTGTAAAAATTGCCTTTTAGTCTTTTTTGCTATAGCCAAGCTCCTTGAGAGCCGTGCCTTTATTTCGCCAGTCCTCACGCACCTTTACCCAAAGCTCAAGGTACACCTGCGTGTCAAGAAGCTTTTCGATATCTTTACGTGCATAAGAGCCGATGCGTTTTATAGCCTCGCCCTTTTTACCAATTATAATAGGCTTGTGGCTTGCTTTTTCGCAATATATTACGGCTTTGATTTTTGTAATAGTTTCTTCTTCTTTCATTTCCTCGATTTCAACTGCACTTCCGTGAGGAACCTCGCGGTCTAAAAGTCTGAGCATCTTCTCACGGATAATTTCAGCAGACATTTCACGCACGGTGCTGTCGGCAAAAATATCGGTGGGGTAGAAAGGCTCACCTTCCTCAAAGTGCTTTAAAATTTCACTGCGAAGCTCATCAATAGCTATTTTTTTAAGTGCACTTACAGGCACGATTGCATCAAAATCAAATTCGTCGCAGTAAAGCTTTATCTGCGGAAGAATTTTTTCCTTATCAACGGAGTCTGCCTTATTTATAACAAGGATAAGCGGAATTTGCTTTTCCTTGGCACTTTTCATAATTTTTCTGTCAATATCGTAAATCTCTTTGCCTGCCTCAACAACCAAAAGTGCAACATCAACATCGCCAAGAGAGCTGCCCGCAGACTGATTCATATACTCACCAAGCTTTGTACGGGCATTGTGCATACCGGGTGTATCTACAAAGACAATCTGGTAATCTTCGCCGTTATCAATTGCTGCAAGGTTTGTGCGAGTAGTTTGCGGCTTGTTTGACACGATTGCCGCCTTTTCGCCAATAAAGGCGTTTGTAAGTGTGGATTTACCCACGTTTGCTCTGCCGACGATTGCGGCAAAGCCTGATTTAAAATTACTCATTTATTATATCCTTTCGATTAAAAACATTAAAAGCCTGATGCCGTAGGGAACAAATATAATAAGGCCGCAAACTGCCGCAAATATACTTGTTACCAAGACTGCAGCTGCAGCAAGGTCCTTTGCCCTTTTGGCATACATATTAAAGACTGAACTTGACAGGTCAACGGCGTTTTCAATTGCTGTATTTATAAGCTCGGCTGCTATCACGCTTCCGCACAAAAATATGACGATAACTTTTTCAATAGCAGTAAGGTTAAAAATTACGCTACACAAAATTACAAGCACTGTCATTACGGCGTGGACACGCATATTACGCTCTGTTCTTAAAAGGTAAAAGAAACCGTCAAAAGCGTGGCGAAAGCTTTGAAAAAATGATTTGTTTTTCATAAAATCACTACCTTGTAAGTCCCATCTTATCGAGAATTTCTTTCTCGCGTGAACGCATTACGGTGGTAAAAGGCTCTTCCATGTGGTCAAAGCCAAGAAGATGAAGTGTACTATGAACTGCAAGGAAGCCTACCTCGCGCATAAGAGAGTGGCCGTATTCGATTGCTTGTGCCTGTGCGCGTTCGAGTGAAATCACAATATCTCCGAGGAGGAGATAATCTCCGTCAAAGTTTCCGCTTTCTTCAAGCATAACGCCGTCCTCGTCAAATTCAAGAATAGGAAAACTTAAAACATCGGTGGGGGAGTCAATTTCACGGTGCTCCTTATTGATTTCGTGGATGCCCTCGTCATCTGTAATGAGAATACTCACCTCAAAGTCGGTATCCTTACCGCCGATTGTATCAAGCGTTACGGAAACTGCCTGCTGAATTACCGTTTCAAGCTCGTCGGTAAATTCAAGCTTGTCCTGTTCGTTTTCAATAATAAACTGTATCATTTTTTTCTCCTTACTCGTATTTTATTCTTTCATGGAAATAGCCGCCAAGTGTTGTGGTTATCACTTTGATTGTTGTTTCAAGCTCAGCAAAGGTGAGAGAACACTTTGCAAACTGTCCCGAATTTACACGTTCGTTTGCAACTGCTCGTACCATGCTTTCTACCTTTTCTTTGCTTTTATCTGTCAAACTGCGAACTGCTGCCTCGCACGAGTCCGCAAGCATAACGATTGCTGCTTCTTTGCTTGTAGGAATAGGTCCGCTGTACCTGAAAAGCTTTTCATCAACATTGGGGTTTTCTTCCTTGGCACGCTTGTAGAAATACCCTACGAGCGTTGTGCCGTGATGCTGCTGGATGATATCGCATATAACTTTGGGAAGTCTGTATTTTTGCGCAATTTCAACACCGTCAGTGATGTGCTTTGTGATGAGAGCAGCACTTTCCTGAGGAGTGAGTGCATCGTGCCCGTTAATATCATACTGGTTTTCCTTAAAATAAAGAGGATGACGAAGCTTGCCGACATCGTGATAATATGCACCTACACGTGCAAGCAACGGATTAGCACTTACCTCGCGTGCAGCAATTTCGGCAATGTTTGCAACCGTGAGTGAATGATGGTATGTACCGGGTGCTTCAACAAGAAGTTTTTTCAGAAGCTTGTTTTCAGGATTAGCAAGCTCGGTAAGCTTCATGGGTGTTGTGGCGTTGAAAAGCCATTCCCAAAAAGGAAGTGAACCAATAGTAAGAATCCCTGAGAGTATGCTTCCTAAAAATGCATAAGAAAGACTCAAAAGAGCTAGTTTCATACCGTTTGATACAATAAGCGTCATTGCAAAAAATACAAGAGAATACATAACGGCGCTTATAACCGCAGCAGTAATTAAATGATTGCGACGTTTAACCTTCCCAAAGCAGTAAGAACATATTAGACCGCCCAAGATTACAGATACGGTATATCCCCAGTTAGAGTCAAATGCTATTCCACACAGAATGGAAAGAACAATGTTTGATACTGCCGCAATACGTACCCCTGCAAATATTGTAACAATGCACACAAAAATTCCAATTGGGAGTACGGGGAGCATATTTTCGGGAATATATTTAGCACCGTAAAATGCAATAAGCACTGAAATAAGCCCCACGAGTGCCATCATAGGAATGTAAGGAGATTTTGACTTATCCCTTTTAGGTAGATAAAGGAAAAGCACAATAAAGCACAAAAGCATAATGATTATTATACCTGCGGTATATGTCGGTATTATCGGATTGGTTCCTTTTACGAGTCCAAGTGCGTTAAGCATATCAAACTGTGCCTGAGAAACGACTTCACCTTTTCTGAGAATTATTTGATTTTTCTTATATTCAATGGCAGGAACGGCGTTTGCGGCAGCATTACTGCGGCGGAGTGTTTCCTCTTCATCAAGCTCAAGATTGGTAGTTACGACAGCCCCGACAATTTCAAGACAAGCATCGTTTTGCTTTTCGGGAAGATTAAGATTTTCAATCTCTTTTTCGCAGTCTTTTATTGAAGTAACTGCATCCGCTACTCCTTTGGACATAACACCGTCTACAATCTGTGCAATTGTACGCATTTTTGAAAACTGCTTGTCAGTTGCCGAAATGAGAGCAACGCTTGAAGCATGGGAAAGGTCAATTTTTACCTTGGCACTGAGCTGACCAGCGTTTGCCGCTTCAGTAGCATCTTTGTCGTTTCTGAGAGAAGATGCCTCTGAAAAAATATCATTTATAGTATTGACCGACGCATTCTTTTTGTCTTCGTTTGGAATGTAGACATCCTCCACATTCTCGCGTGCCGCTTTGCGTGCGGCATTTGTGGTTGTTTCGTCAACAATGGCACGGGGAGCATAGATATCGTCGGGTGAAACATCGCCTACTTTTATGTCAATCTGACCTGAACGATTTGAAAAAAGCACCACGAAAATTATCAGAATAACTGAGATTGTCGTTATTATAAGATGTGTAACATTATCAAAAAAAGATTTCATACTTACTGCCTCTTTTCATATTTATCATAAGCTGCTATAATTTTTTGAACGAGCGGGTGACGGACGACGTCTTTATCCGAAAGATATGAAAAATCAAGCCCGTCAATATTTTTAAGCACTTTTGACGCCTCCTTAAGACCGCTTTTTTTACCATCAGGAAGGTCAATCTGCGTTATATCACCTGTTATTACCGCCTTTGAGCCAAAGCCGATTCTTGTAAGGAACATTTTCATCTGCTCTGAGGTGGTGTTTTGCGCTTCATCAAGAATGATAAAGGCGTCGTCTAGAGTTCTGCCTCGCATATAGGCGAGAGGGGCAATTTCTATAATACCACGTTCAAGATATTTCTGGTAGTTTTCCATCCCAAGCATATCACCAAGTGCATCATAGAGGGGGCGAAGGTAGGGGTCTACCTTCATTTGCAAATCGCCCGGAAGAAAGCCAAGCTTTTCGCCTGCCTCAACGGCGGGGCGGGTAAGGATTATCCTGCTTACTTCTTTTCTGCGAAATGCATCAACCGCCATGGCAACTGCAAGGTAGGTTTTACCTGTGCCTGCAGGCCCGATTGCAATAACAACGGTGTTATCTTTGATTTTTTGTATATAATTTTTCTGGCCGTAGGTTTTGCACTTAACACTTTTGCCGCTTGCGGTGATGCAAATATAATCACCCTTTGCGGCAGGGACATAGTCTATATTATCCTTTACTGCAAAAATTGCATAGCGGATGTTTTGCTCGGTTAAAGCCTCACCGCTCTCAATTTCGGCAATAAGCCTTGAAATTACCTCTGCTGCAGCCTCAGCATTTTCACCCATTACCTTGATTTGAGTATCGCGGTTTGTAATTCGCACATCCATTTCGTTCTCTATCAGCTTTACATTTCTGTCAAAGCTCCCAAAGAGCGACATCACTGTATCGGTGCTTGTGGCTTCAATTATTTTTTCCATTGTAATCACCTTTGTTTATAGGAATTTCTTTGTCAATACGCATAAGACATTCTGCTGTAAATTTAACACGGAGAAAATCACCCATATCCTCCTGAGACGATGTTATGCCGACTATCTCAATAGCCTCGTCTTCAAGCTTCTTACTCAGACTATCCCTTTGATGCATTATCTGAGTTGACACATCGTTTTCATTCGTTTTTACATTGACCTCATTAAAGTCAGTGCGAAAAAGCTCAATCGGGAGAAAAGGTATTTTAACTTTATTTTCTATTTTATCATATTCTTTATATGAAATTCCACTGTTTATTGAAAAATTTAATTTATTTTTTTTAAATTTTATGCCGTAAACGCTTTTTTTCCGTCCTGTGGGTGTTTTATTGTAGGTGAATTTAGGAATATTTACCGTTTTTTCCTCCCATACACGTGCAATTACATTGCCGCTTGCGTGATGAAAATAGATGGGGATATTTTCGTTTTCGCTTTGAAAAACACCTGAGATAATTACCTGACCCTTTTCGACTGTTTCGCCCTCTTTGACAAGCGGTATACCTCTAAACGTTTGCATGCTTTCAATAACACCACTTCGCGTTGAGATTACATTTGCAGGCTCAGTGATTTTTTCTGTTTCGGGAACGTCGGTCTTTTGGTGAAGACGAACATACGCCGTTGTTCCCTTTATATCCACCCAAAGCCACGAAAGCTTATCAATTTTTAAAATGCAGTTGCGTTTTACGTCATTTTGAGAAATTTTGTGTTTCATCGCACCGACATATACCCCGTTATTTTTAAGCTCCTGCCTGACGGTGCTATGTAGAGAACTGTCGCCTCCACTTATTTCGACACGCCATACAAAAGACGAAAAAACGGCAGAGGACAGTAAAAATATAGCGGGAAGAAGAATAAGAACAATCCTCTGGCGGTATTTTTTTATAAAAAAGGGGAGACCGTATTTTTCTTTTATCTGCACCGTGAGATCATCGGGGACAAGGGATAAAAGCATATCTCCCGCCTTTTTACTGACGGAGAATAAGAGAGCGCCGTCTTGTGATTTATTGACAGAGTAAACAAATATTCCTTTGCTTGAGGCGATATTTAATAGCCTTTCAGGGAAGCGACCCTCAACCTTCATTATGTATGTTCCTTTTATCAGACTGAAAATTTGCGTCAGCATATAACCACCTCTCATTTAAGTGTATGTTTTGGAAATGTGGAGCATAACCTTTAAGGAGGAGGTTGTTCTATGAAAAAAAAAGAAAATAAGGCAACCGAAATTGCCGATGCACTTGATATGCCGATTGATGCACTGTGCGATATACCAAGAACTGAAATTCTCGGCAAAAGCGAGGTTAATATAGAAAATTTCAGAGGAATACTCGATTACGATAATAATTCGTTTAAAATAAACACACGCTCGGGAATAATAAAAATAGACGGGAGCGATCTCACAATAGACAGTATAACCAACGAGGATGTGTGTGTTAAAGGAAACATTATCAGGCTTGAGTTCATTTAGAGGGGTGGAAAGATGGTTTTTTTCGTAATATGCGCGTGCTTTGCACTTTTTCCCGAAAAGGTGATTTTTGGAGCACAAAACGGACTTGCAATGTGTATAAATGCGATTATCCCATCACTTTTGCCTTTTATGTTGCTTTCCACTTGCCTTATAAAGAGTGGTTTTTCCAGACCGCTTGGTGCGGCAGTATCTAAGGTGATTACGCCTCTTACCAAGATAAGCGCAAGCGGATGTGTATGCCTGATTACAGGTCTTATCGGAGGATACGGGGCAGGAGTGAAAGCCGTGGCGGAAAGTTATCGGGAAAAAATGATA
>JAZNOC010000025.1:0-8521 GCA_045580605.1 Clostridia bacterium
AACTATCGGTCGTTACGACACCGACTTTAATATCGCAGGCAATAATTCGGCTTGCTATATTGCAAATGTATCGGTTGAGAACGCATCAGCACTTAACACAGGTGATATTCAGCTTGCTGCAATTGCAGATAATGGCTCAGGCTATGCAATAAAGGGCGAAATCAAGAAGAATAACAACACCAAAGATGCTGCAACAATCATTGCATCAGCTAAGGATGTAGACGGAAAGCTTACAAACACTCTTCAGAATGTAGCCTATGGCACAGATTCTTACGCAAAGTTTGAGTTTGACCTTGCAGCTCAGAGAGGTAGCGAAGTTAACTTCTTCGTGTTTAACAATCTTAACAATCTCAGCCCGATTGGTATGAAACTCAATGTTTTGGATATGTCGCTTTCTGCAGAGCCTATGGCAAATGGCGTAAAGCTTTCATGGGATGCAGTTGATGGCGCAAGCTCATATACTATCTTCAAGGATGGTAAAAAGCTTACAACAACTACTGCTACAAATTACGATGATAAGTACTTCTCAACGGTTGAACAGCTTACAGGCGATTATATTGATGAGCATATAACACCGCACACCTATATTATCGAGAGTAATAACGGCTATGTAAGTACCTCGGTAGAGTCTTGTGCAAACACATCACTCATCCATTACGTAGACTACGGTGTAGCACTTACCGAAGACCCCAACGCTACAGGCTACACAGGCACATATAAAGACAACCTTGAAAAAACGGTTGCAAGCTTTGGCGATTCTGCAGACGATGAATATACCATTATGCTCTGCGCTCAGAGAGCCACTGTAAGTAATCAGTCAGTATTTGCAGTAAAGGATGCAAGCGGTAGCTGGAAGACTCTTCCGTATGCTGATGGCGCAAACGAAGGATTTACAGTTTACTACGGTCATACAAGCCATCCGCTTATTGCAAATCCGGCTATCAACTTCTCACATACAGCAAGTGCGTTCCCCACAACAACCTACACAACAAGTAACGACTATACATACACTAAGTGGAATACCTATGTGTTTGATATAAACGCTTGCTTTAATGGTACATCTCCAAACTTCAAGGTTCTTCAAAATTCAGATGGAACATACCCTGTTTTGAGAAAAGTCGGCTTTGTAAAGAGTGAATACTATATAAAATAAACACACCCCGTAGGGGACGATAACGATTAAATAAACAAAAGCGAGTGATTTTTAAAAATCACTCGCTTTTGTTCCTATTATAATGAATAATTATGGTGAAAAATCGCAATCGATTTCCCCCATAATTATTTACTATTCATTATAAAACCCTGCATTTTTCTCTCGTCAAAATAACCAAAAAGTTTATCCAATTTTTTGCATATTGATACTTGACAACTATTGACTTTAGTGGTAAAATCATTCTTGTATAAGTATATTTGTTCATAAATTTATTTATATAAAAATTAAATTTTTTAAGGAGTGTATAAGAATGAAAAAAACACAAAAACTTCTCAGTCTCGTTGTTGTTCTTGCTCTTGCGCTTTCAGTATGCAGCCTTTCTGCATCTGCAAAGGAGATCATTACATCTGAGACAAAAACTAACATCATCACGGAAACTTTTGATGGACTCTCTACAATATCAACTTCCACGAATCTTAAAAATTCAGAAGGCACAGCGACAGCTAAACCGGCTGCTGTAACAGCTGGTAGTCTTGAAGAAACTGCTGATGGTAAAGTTCTTGTTATAGGTGATGGCTCAGCAAGTGGTCGTTTTACAGTTAATTTTAACACAGAGAGAACTGAAGGTCTGTATGAAGTTGCATTCAAGTTTATGACACCTGACACACCCGGTTCCCAAACAATGAAATTCTACGGCGCTGGTACATCTTCCGGTCAGAGCACAATCACCTCAACTATATCAAATGGGGTTGAAAAGGTAGGCAATGTAACAATCGCCCCCGGCACATGGTATAATTTTGAAGCAAGAATTGATTTGGATAACAACACTTTTGTTGCAACAATTGAAGGCGAAACAGTTTATTCTAACACTAATTTTACTAGTAACCTTGGACGTCCTTTTGACACTACATCTTCAGGAAATACGGGAAGAACTATAAAATATGATGATTTCGTAGTTAATCAAATTACTTCTCAGGATAAGATTACTGACGGCGTTACAAACTATCTTTACGATGACTTCAATACAGCTGGTGCAATTACAGCAGGAACCACAAAATTTAATAACGCTGCAGGTACAGCTGTTGCTACTACCACTTCAACCGCAAACGCAACTAAGGTAGATGGTTATCTCCAAGTAGGTAATGGCACATCAGGTCGTCTTCATCTTACAGCGATAACAGCTCCAACCACAGGCACATATACTGTAAGCTTTAAGTTCAGAACACCTGACGAAGGTGCAGGCCGAGCAAACCTTTACATCTATGGTAACAATCTAATCGGTGGTGGTTCTATTTACGCTCACTCTCCGGCTTCCCTTAATGGTAAGGAAGGCATTTGGGTGAACAACGCAAATCAGTATACTATCGAGTCTAATACTTGGTATGATTTTGATTGTACAATGGACTTGGATGCAGGTACATGGGTTGCAACAGTCAACGATAAGATAGTTAAAACAGGTACCTTTACTGCTAACACAGCGTTGAACCTGTTGGTAAACTATGGACAGAATAATAATTCAAGAACAATCCATTACGATGACTTTGTTATCAACCAGATTACAAAGGATTACGATGTTATGAGCGTAACAAAGGATAATGGTACAATCAAAGCAAGATTTGTATGTAACGCAGCTCCCAAGGCTACATTCTTCGCAGCTATCTACGAGAATGGCGCACTTACAAGCCTCAAGGCTATCAGCAATGTTGAAAACCTTGAAGAAAAGACAGTTGGCACATACACAGCAGCTGACGAAAACGTTCAGGTTAAATTCTACACATGGGCTAAGAATGGTCTTATGCCTCTTGCAGCAGTTAAGTAATTAAACTACTTAAAACTTAAAGCGGAACGCAATAGCGTTCCGCTTTTTTTACTGCATAGGAAATTGCGCATTTTATCGCGAGCAAAAATTGTTGATTTTAAATTCAGTTAGTACGCGACATGGGTGAAGCGGCACGCTTCTTTTTTATTTCCTATTATATTAAATAATGAAAAATGAATATTGAATAATTGTGGTGGAAAATCGCCGTGCAATTTTCTTTGAATAAAATAATTTCGGGCGGAGCAAGCCCCGCCCCTACAATTACCCCAATTCAATAAATCGTAGGGGCGGATGCCCACATCCGCCCGTTAAATTCGTATCGGGACGATGTAGGCATCGTCCCCTACAAAACACGCACGCACAAAGAGGGACGCCGAGGACACCGTCCCCTTATTGATTAACCCCGTTCCATTAAATGGAAATCAAAAATTCAAACTCCGTATTGACAAGTTTATACAGATTATGCTATAATATGTAAGAAATATAGTGAAAATTGCACAAATGTACTAATTTAATTAAATTTGCACCTCAAAGGTTAAAATCGTCATACTTTTCGGGCGAAATTCGTAATATTGTCCGTTGTGCAAAACTTCGAAATAAGGTAAAATGTATATATAGACGAAAATGTTTGGTAAAATTGCCGAATGTTTTTTTCTTCACTGCGTATTTTGTTAATAGGTACAAGTTGCAGTGCGTATTTTGTTATCTGAGTGGCAGTTATCTGCTGCTTTGGTATAAATTCTTGGTCAGTTACGGGGGGGCGTCTCCCGTAAAGGAAAATAAACTTGAAAGGACGGAAAAATCATGAACAAGAAGAAAGTTTTATGCTTGGTTCTTGCACTTGCAGTATTGGTGTCTTTTGCTGCAGGCTGCGGCAAAAAGAAAACAGGCAACCTGGGCTTTGAAAGTGATATGCCCACAGGTGTTGTAGAGTATCCTATCGACACTGACGAAACACTTACATACTGGATGGAACTTCCGGCAGCTATCGCTGCGGATGTTACCAACTACGGCGAAACAGACTTCGCTAAAACACTTAAAGAAAAAACAGGTATCAATATCAAGTATATTCATCCTGCAGCAGGCACTCAGGCTGAGGCTCTTCAGCTTATGATGGCTTCAGGCGATTTGACTGATATGGTTCAGACTAACTGGCTCAGCCTTGGACCGCAGACATATATCGATCAGAAGCAGATTTATCCTCTTAACGATATTATAGAGGCGGGCTATGCTCCCAACCTTAAGGCTTATATCGAAGAAGATGGCGAGATCGGCAAAATGATTAAAACTGACGAAGGTCAGTACTACGCTTTCCCCTTCGTAAGAGGTCATGAGACACTTCTCGTTTCAACAGGTTTTATCCTTAGAAGCGACTGGCTCGAGGAGGACGGCCTTGCTGTTCCCGAGACAATCGAAGACTGGGATGCAGTTTTTGCAGCTTTCAAGAAGCGTTGCGCAACACCTTACTCAGGTGCTAACTTCAACGTTTTCGCAGGTGGCTTTGATACATACTACGGTGAATATGTAAAGAACGGTAAGATTGTTTACGGTCCTATCGAAAAGAACTTCAAGAATTACGTTACAAAGCTTAACGAATGGTACAAAAATGGCTATATAGATACGAACTACGCTATGCTTGATTCGACAGCAACCAGATCAAACATTCTTAACGACAAAGCCGGTGTAGTATTCGATTCAGGCGGCGGCGGAATGGGTGCGTTCCTTTCTCAGAAGAAGGGCCAGGACTTTGACCTTACAGGTGCACCTTACCCCTCACACAAAAAAGGAGAGCTTGCTAAGTTCTCAAATGCTGAGCTTAAGTACGGTCTGGGCGGCGTAGCAATAACAACTTCTTGTGAGAACCCCGCTCTTGCAGCTCGTTTCCTTGACTACGGTTACTCAGAAGAAGGTCATATGACCTACAACTTCGGTAAAGAAGGCCAGAGCTACGACATGGTTGAAGGTTACCCCACTTATGTTGAAAGCATCACAAATAGCAGTAATATGAGCCAGATGCTTGCTCACAACTGCCTTGCAGGTGTTTGGGGTCCGTTCGTTCAGGACAAGAGATATCTTGAGCAGTTCTATGCTACTCCTCAGCAGCAGGAAGCTGTTACAAACTGGGCTAAGAGCGATTACGCTACATACAAAATTCCTCAGATTATCATGACTCGTGAAGAGAATAGAGAATACACTGCTATCAAGACTCAAATTGATACCTATGTAGGCGAAGCATTCCACGAATTTATCACAGGTAAGAGGTCTCTTGACACATTCGACGCTTTTGTTAAGGAAGTTAAGGAAATGGGTATCGAAGATGCACTTGCAATCAAGCAGGCTGCTTACGAGAGATATTTGAAGAGATAACTCACACGCAAACTACAGGAAGGGGCATTGTATAATGTCAGACGCAAATATTACACCGAGCCTTTATAAGAAAGATACTTTTCTTGGCAGAGTCCGCAAGGACTTTGCCAGGAATAAGGTTCTTTATCTTATAGCGGTGTTACCGGTACTTTATTATATTTTATTCCACTACAAACCAATGTACGGTATCCTTATTGGATTTAAGCAAGACTATTTTCCTGGCCCGGTTGGAATTATGGAAAGCGAATGGGCAGAAAGTTTTGGATTTAAACACTTCATTGATTTTTTCAAAAATCCGTACTTCCCGAGAATTCTAGGAAACACCTTAAGAATCAGTATAACTGCTCTTGTGGTTGGTTTCCCCATGCCTATTGTACTTGCTCTTCTTCTTAACGAGCTTACAAATAAGTACTTTATAAAAACCGTTCAGACCCTTACATATCTTCCGCACTTTATTTCAGTAGTTGTAATGTGTGGTATGTTTAAAAGCTTTACAGGTACAAACGGTATAATCACGCAGCTCCTGGCTAACTTTAATGGCGGTGATACAACATCTATCCTTCTTAAACCTGATTGGTTTACGGGAATATATGTAGGAACCAACGTCTGGCAGGAATGTGGTTGGGGCTCAATTATTTACCTTGCCGCTTTGTCAGGTATTGACCAGTCTCTTTACGAGGCTTGCGAAATTGACGGCGGCGGTCGTTTGAGACAGGCTTGGCACATCACCCTTCCGGGCATTGCACCCACAATCATCATTCTTCTTATCATGAGAATGGGTCAGGTGCTTAGCGTTGGTTACGAAAAGGTTATCCTTCTCGCAAATGATTTTACGTTGAAGAAAGCTGAAGTTATCATGTCGTACGTTTATAAAGAAGGTCTTACGGGCCAGTTCCCTAACTATAGCTATTCAACCGCAGTTGGATTGTTTAACTCGGTAGTAAACATCTTGTTGTTGTGTGTTGCCAACACCATCAGTAAGAAGGTTTCCGAAACGAGCTTGTGGTAATTCAAAGTTAAACAATCTTAGAAATGAGGTAAAATTATGAGAAAGAATAGCTTATCCAGAAATTTGTTTCTGGCGTTTGACGTGCTTGTCATGTCAGCATTTGCAATAGTGTGTCTCTACCCGATGCTTTATGTTCTGTTTGCATCGTTCAGTGATTCAGGTGCTCTTATGGAACACCAGGGACTTCTTTTAAAACCGCTCGGCTTTAATATCGAGGCTTATAAAGCCGTTGCAGCTGACGTCAGAATAATTAGTGGTTACAAGAATACTTTGTTCGTTTTGGTTGTTGGTGTGATTGTTAACCTTTTTATGACATCTCTTGCAGCATATTTCCTGTCAAGAAAAAATGTTATGTTCAAAAAGCCGATAATGATAATGATGATTTTCACAATGTACTTTAGCGGTGGTATGATTCCGCAGTTTCTTAACGTGCGTGATCTCGGATTGCTAGATTCACTTTGGGCACTTATCCTTCCCGGTGCTATCAGTACATATAACATGATTATTATGCGTACCAACTTCGAGTCAATACCCGAAAGTCTGGAGGAGGCTGCATATCTTGACGGTGCAACCCATATGCAGATTTTGTGGCACGTAATCCTTCCGCTTTCGAAGGCGGTTATGGCTGTTATGGTGCTTTACTACGGTGTTGCTCACTGGAACTCATGGTTCAATGCAGCTATTTATCTTCCGAACAGGACAGATAAACATCCACTTCAGCTGGTGCTTCGCGGCATTCTTCTTCAGTCTGATGCGGCAAGCGCGGGTGATAGCGGTAGTATGGGTGATGCTTATAGCATTGCTGAAAGTATTAAGTACGCAATTATCGTTGTTGCTACAGTTCCGATTCTTGTTATTTACCCCTTGATTCAAAAGTATTTTGCAAAGGGCGTAATGATCGGCGCTGTAAAAGGCTGATTATTGAAAATAAAAACTCTCGACTTTGGGCGGTTGGTCTTAGGGAGAAGTCGGTTTTGAACTGACCTTTTCCGCTAAAAGTGCATCAAAAAATCTGGTAATACGTCAGTATTACCAGATTTTTGTTCTTTCTTTTAACGAAAAATTTCTATTTCAAAACTGCGAAGCACTTTCAAGAGTGCATTTTTTGATTCAGAACAAACAAAAAATCGAAGATTATCCTGGCGGATATCAAGATTTTTTGTGCAGTTATGGACTAAAAATGCCTCTTTCAAGCGAGTTATCCCTAAGACCAACCGCCCTTTGTTGTGGGGTTTTTGTTATTTCTTCAGTAATTCTATTTTATTTTAAAAGTGCCTTTATTTCATCTTCTGCAAGTTTAAGCTCAACATTGGGTGCGGCATCGATTTTTGCCTGACCGTATTTTACTGCGACACTCTGCTTAATCAGGGTTGTCATCTGCGGGAGAGCCTCACGCTTTATAATATGGTAGCCGTAAGTGCTCTTTACGGGCCTGCTTATTTCGCCGTCTTTTAACGCAAAGGAGGCTTGTTCAAATTCCTCTACCATTTCACCTTTTGTAAAAACATATCCCGTGGGATTTGACTCCATTCCCGGATCTTTCCCATACTCTTTTACAAGCGCGTCAAAGTCTGCTCCCGAAGCTGCCTTTTCGTAAACCTCATTTGCTGTTTTCTCGTCTTCTACTAAAATATGCTTTGCACAAACAAACTCATTTTGATAAGTCTCATCAAGATTGATGTTTCTCTCTATATAGTCAATAATACTGCTGCTGTTAAAGAAGAAATATTTTTCGCACACAAGGGCATTAAGGGCTTTCATTTGGGGAGTATAATACTGCTTTATATTTTTTATTCCCGCATCTATACGCTCTTTTTCTAATGCTCCTATGCTGACTTCAGGGAAGCTCTTTGAGAAAAGTACAATTTCGTAGAAGTTATTAAGAACTGTCGTTAAAATAGCATCCTCAAACTCTTCGTCGGTATATCCCTCGGGTCTGTTTGAGGTGTTTTTATATATGTCGCAAAGCTCTTTAACCTCTGCAAGTGTAATTTTCTTATCCCCGCAAGCTATTGCCACAGGCGTATCATCGATTACCACCTGCTTTGTTGTATTTACATAATTTACGTTATAGCTAAGTGTTTCGCTTATAAACCTGAGCGGCACCATTGTTCTGCCGTTTTGAATTGACGGTGCTACGTCAAGCTCGATTTTTTCGCCGTTTACATAAGCG
>JAZNOC010000026.1:0-16960 GCA_045580605.1 Clostridia bacterium
TCCTTCACGCGGCGTCGCTGCATCAGGGTTTCCCCCATTGTGCAATATTCCCCACTGCTGCCTCCCGTAGGAGTCTGGGCCGTGTCTCAGTCCCAATGTGGCCGTTCAACCTCTCAGTCCGGCTACCGATCGTCGACTTGGTGAGCCGTTACCTCACCAACTATCTAATCGGACGCGAGTCCATCCCTCAGCGATAAATCTTTGGTAACAGAGTCATGCGGCTCCGTTACATTATGCGGTATTAGCACACCTTTCGGTGTGTTATTCCACACTAAGGGGCAGGTTACTCACGTGTTACTCACCCGTCCGCCACTAAGTAGTCCAGAAAATCTGCCGAAGCTTCAATTCCGGGTACTCCGTTCGACTTGCATGTGTTAAGCACGCCGCCAGCGTTTGTCCTGAGCCAGGATCAAACTCTCTAAAAAATGGTATATACAGAAGCTGAAGCTTCTTTATATCAATTTTATGAGTTTTGGCTCATTACTTGTTGTCGTACATTACTGTACATCTGGCTTGTATAAATTCGCCTAAAGTTTTTATCTCAAATGAATTAAATTCTTTTGAGCCCTTACGCTATTCAATTTTCAAGGTACTCCCGCTCTCGTGAGAGAGCCTTTTAATTATATACCGCCGTTTTAGTTTTGTCAACACTTTTTTTGTGTTTTTTTAAACTTTTTTGCAATGTGCATCAGCGGCACAACGCTACGTATCTTACCACATACTTTCCCTCTTGTCAACACCTTTTTTTAAGTTTTTTTGTTTTTTCTAAAAAAATCTTTATTATTATACCCGTATATATATGAAAGAAAACAATTTTTTGTCATTATTTTAAAAAACTCCTTGACACGCGGACATCTTATGTTATAATTATTATGTTACTTTATGCAGCATTTGCCGTATGGCGGTCTGCGAGGGGAGGGTTAAGGAAATGTCAGAGATCAGAGTTAAAGATAATGAATCTTTAGATAGCGCCCTTAGAAGATTTAAGCGTTCATGCGCTAAGGCCGGCGTACTGTCAGAAGTTAGAAAAAGAGAACATTATGAAAAGCCCAGCGTAAGACGTAAAAAGAAATCTGAAGCTGCAAGAAAAAGAAAATTTAAGTAATTAAGTAATCGATTTCGGCTGGCCCACATACGATAGGTATGTGGGCTATGTTATTATTAGAAGTCTGTGAGGTCATTATGGTTATAAGAATAATGAACGAAGATGAGCTTTTTAAGGTAATAAATCTTATAAGTGAGACGGTGCACTCGGTTTGTCGGAATGATTACACGCAAGCTGAGCTTGATGCATGGGCGCCCGACCGATTTGATGCAAAGAGATTTCGCGAGGCACTTAAGCCGTGTTACAATCTTGTTGCGGTAGAGGATGAAAATATTATCGGTTTTGCCAGCATCAACAACAGCGGGTACATAAACAGACTTTTTACCCATAAAGACCGTCAGGGCGAAGGAATTGCCACAAAGCTTTTGATGCAATTAGAAAACTGGGCAGTAAAACAAGGGATATTTGAGCTTTCGCTTGATTCGAGCAAAACGGCAGAAAGCTTTTATACACAATACGGTTTTTTCAAGAGCGGCATTTCTGTTATAAATCACAGAGGCGTTGTTTTCAGAAATACGGTTATGAAAAAAAATTTGAAAGAGGGGTTTTAACGTGGTTAAGCTTGGTAACGATTGGGACAGTATAATCGGCGGTGAGTTTGAAAAAGAATACTATCTTAAATTGAGAATGTTTTTAAAGGAAGAATATGCAAACCATACGGTTTATCCTGATATGTATGATATGTTTTCGGCACTTAAAGCCACTCCCTATTCAAAAGTAAAGGTAGTAATTTTAGGGCAGGACCCGTACCACGAAGAAGGACAGGCTCACGGGATGGCTTTTTCAGTTAAACCGGGGATTGCAATTCCTCCATCGCTTCTTAATAT
This sequence comes from Clostridia bacterium, assembly GCA_045580605.1. Taxonomy (GTDB): domain Bacteria; phylum Bacillota; class Clostridia; order UMGS1883; family UMGS1883; genus UMGS1883. The sequence goes on from JAZNOC010000026.1 coordinate 1,933, forward strand.
GTATAAGGAGCTTAATAAGGAGCTTGGGTTAGACATTCCCAAGACGGGATATCTGATGCCGTGGGCTGAGCAAGGCGTGCTTTTGCTAAATACTGTTCTTACCGTGCGGGAGGGCAACGCAAACAGCCATCAAAATAAGGGATGGGAAATCTTCACTGATGAGATAATAAAGGCACTTAACGATCGTGCAGACAGTGTTATCTTCCTTTTATGGGGCAATAATGCACGCAAAAAGGCAGAGCTTATCACGAATTCAAGACACCATGTTTTAGAGGCGGCACACCCCAGCCCGCTTTCAGCTTCGAGAGGGTTTTTCGGGTGCGGGCACTTTAAAAAAGCAAATGAAATTTTAATATCGCAATTAAAATCACCGATAGATTGGCAGATAAAATAAAAAGTTGCATCGCTGAGCGATGCAACTTTTTTTACTCTTCGTTCTTCTTTTTCTGTATCATAGTGTTGATTTTTTCAAATGCAACGGGGATATAGTCAATCAGCTTGTCCACGGGTGTGTTATTTGCAGAAATCGGAATAAGCTTAATCTGGTCAGACGACACAACAAGAAATCCGATAGGTGAAATAGAAACGCCTGCACCGCTACCGCCGCCGAAAGCCTGCTTATCTACCTTTCCGCCGGGCAAATCACTGCCACCTGCTGCAAAGCCGAAGCCTACCTTTGACACAGGAATAATGATTGTTCCGTTACTTGTTTCAACAGGGTCGCCGATTATGGTATTTACATCAACCATTCCCTTGATGTTTTCCATAACTGTGCTCATAAGATTGTTAATTGGATGTTCCCCCATTTTTTAGTCCTCCCTTGATTTTATTTGTAATAATATTTTTAATGCAATAATTGTAATATGAACCAATCGCGAAGATATTATGCACGTTCCCTCGTAATTGAAAAAGTGTTCATTGAAATGCGGCGTTATTTCGATAGTTGGCTTGTCCGTCTTTGCCACGAGTGAAATTGCGGAAACAGCGCCGCACACAAGCGGCCAAAGAACTCCCGTGCTTACTGCGGTTGAGGCAGCCTCCCCCGTACCAAAGTTTATCTTCACTTCGACGTTTTGGATTTTTACATACTTTCTTGTTAACCTTACCGCAGATTTGAACGCTGCCGCAAAATCTTGAAGCTTCTGTGTGAATTTTTTTGTATCCTTTTCAAACATTTCCTTGGTGTGCGCATGCGTTTCCCTTATTTCTTTTGCGGGCGGAAGTCTTTTTATAGGTATTCCCAATACTTTCACCTTTATATCCGTTTTTTTATTCCTAAAACGAATTTCCACCTTTACGGGCACGTATAATAGGAAAGCAATAATCGCAATCACCGCTAAAAAGATAATCAATTACTCATTCATCTCCGCATCAATGTTTATTTGTTCGTTTTCATTTACAAATTGTTCTATTATATCACTCGACTGAGTCTCTTCTTCCAACATTTGCTTTTCCGGAAGCGGCGGTAAATCCTCAAGCGTTTTAAGTCCGAAGCACCTTAAAAATTCCTGAGTTGTCCCATAAAGGATAGGTCTGCCGGGAGTTTCCGCCCTGCCGAGTTCGTCAATAAATCCACGCTCTAAAAGACGCGTTATGGAATATGAGCAATCAACGCCGCGGATAAAGTCCATCGTTGCCTTTGTAACGGGCTGATTGTACGCAATGATTGAAAGCGTTTCAAGTGCCGCTGACGAAAGCCCTGCCTGTTTTTTGGTCTGGCTTACCTTCTGGATATATTCGTAGTAGTCGGAATTAGAGCACATCTGGAATGAGTTTTCAATTTCGATAAGCTTTATTCCGCGCTTTTCTTTTTCGTATTTATTTTTAAGGCTGTTAAAAGCCTTTACCACTTCGTCTTCGTTAACCTCAAGAGCCTCTGCAATGCGTTCTACCTCCACTGCCTCTCCCAAGGAGAAAAGGATTGCCTCCAAAGCGCACTCAATATTCTTCCCGAAGGTCAAGTTCCACATTGTTTTCACCCCGCTCGCAATACAGCTGCCCGCCTTTTTCAGACACTGTCATAATATTTTCCTTTATCAGTTCAAGCACTGCAAGAAATGTTGCGACATATTCGCCACGCACACGAAGTCCCTCAAACAAAGCCTCAAACGCAACCTTGCCGCCTTTTTTTATTTTGTTTACTACCTGTTTTGACGCAAATCGCACAGAATAGTTACTGCGCCCTATAACACGCCTGAAGCTTTTAGGGTCAATTGCCTTTTTTGCTACAGATCTGTCCACCACCGCAAAGAAAGCCTCAAACAGTTTTTCAATGGGAATGTTTTTATTCTCCGTTTTAACCTTTGGAAAGTCGAGCGGCTCACTCCCTTTGAAGAAAACACTCTCCATTTTATGCTGACGCTCGTCCATATCCTGCGCAATTTCCTTATAACGTCTATACTCCTCGAGCCTGTCTGCAAGCTCAAGCCTCGGGTCCTCCTCTTCCTCATCATACTTTGGAAGAAGCATCTTTGACTTTATCATCAAAAGATTTGATGCCATTACGATAAAATCGCCGCTCAGCTCCATATCGAGCTTTTGCATAAGAGAAAGATACTCGAAATACTGCTCGGTTATAATTGAGATAGGAATATCGTAAATATTTACTTTATTTTTGTTTATAAGGTGCAAAAGAAGGTCAAGCGGGCCTTCAAACACTCCTGTTTTAAAAGTCAGTTCACTCATAAACTTCCGCCTATACTAAGATATTTACAAGCCATTCAAAAAGATTAACCCATGCACTGTAAAGGGGATTAATAAATATTCTGAGTAAATTTCCCAAAACACCGGTAAGTGATAAAATCATAAGAATAGGGAAACCAAACTGTTCTATACGCATAAGCTTTGTATGGTTTTCGTTTGAAAGAAACATAGCCAAAATCTTACTTCCGTCAAGCGGCGGGATAGGGATAAGGTTAAACACCGCAAACCCGATATTAATAACGGCAAGCTGAATAAAAATCTGGTATATAAAATCAGTTAAAAAGTTAGGATACGGAATATAAATAAACACAAAGTAAAGTGCTGCAATTATTGTCGAAACAAATACAAGCACAATATTTGAAAGCGGGCCTGCAAAAGAAACAAGAGCCGTATCACGCTTGCGGTCCCTGAAATACATCGGGTTTATCGGCACGGGTTTTGCCCAACCGAAGCCGAAAAGCACCATACAAAGTGCTCCCCACACATCAAGATGCTTCATTGGATTGAGCGATAATCTGCCGCTGTATTTGGCAGTTGGGTCGCCCAATTTATATGCAACATAGCCATGCGAATACTCGTGCACGGTAATAGCTGTGAAAAGCACAACAATACGTGCCAGAATTTCTGAAATACTGCTAACCAAAATTATAACCACCTTTTCATAGTTCATTTATTATAATAACATATTTTCCCTGTAATTGTCAATTTAATATTACAACGCAAATATGAATAAACAGTGTAGCATTTATGAATTTTGAAAAAACCCTTTACACACAAAGGCATTATATGGTATTATATAATGTAGTTTTGCTAATATATATTAAGGAATGATTTGATGATTAATGATAAGAAAGTTATCTTCTCGGGGATACAGCCCTCGAGTGATTCTATAACACTTGGTAACTACCTCGGTGCACTTAAGCACTGGGTAAATCTCCAGGATGACTATAACTGCATTTTCAGCGTGGTGGATTTACACGCAATCACGGTGCGACAGGAGGCTGCACATCTTCGCAAAAATACGCTTTCGCTTCTGGCACAGTACCTTTCCTGCGGGCTTGATGCTGAAAAGAACATTCTTTTTATCCAGAGCCATGTAAGTGCACACGCTGAGCTTGCGTGGATACTTAACTGCTTTACGCAGATGGGCGAGCTTAACAGAATGACGCAGTTTAAGGACAAATCTCAAAAGCATCCCGAAAACATAAATGCAGGACTTTTTACATATCCTGTGCTTATGGCTTCGGATATTTTGCTTTATCAAACCGACCTTGTACCCGTTGGTGCAGATCAGAAGCAGCATCTTGAATTAACCCGTGATATTGCGACAAGGTTTAACAATATTTACGGCGATGTTTTCACTATTCCCGACCCGTATATTCCTGAAAAAGGCTCGGGCGCAAAAATAATGAGTCTGCAGAACCCGACGGCTAAAATGTCAAAGAGCGACCCAAATCCTAACGGATGCATTGCACTTCTTGACAAGCCAGAGGATATTGTAAGAAAAATCAAGCGTGCCGTTACTGACTCGGATGGCGAAATAGCTTACCGCGAGGGTAAGGACGGCATTAACAATTTGCTTACGATATATTCTTCTGTTATGGGAATAAGCATTGATGAGGCTGTCAAAGAATTTGGCGGAAAGGGCTATGGAGACTTTAAGGCTGCCGTGGCAGAAGCTGTGGCTGAACATCTCCTTCCCATACAGGCACGCTATGAAGATTATATGAAAAACAAGGATTATCTTGAAAGCATTTACATACGCGGTGCTGAGGCGGCACAAGGGGTAAGCCGCCGCACACTTGGTAAGGTTAAGAAAAAGGTTGGCTTTATCGTAAAATAAGGAGGGCGTCCTTGTGAGAACTAATATAATTTTTCCGTTTATAATTGCTTATATTCTGACATTCATTGCAACGCCTTTTGTAAAAAAGCTTGCATTTAAAATCGGGGCAGTTGACGTTCCCCGTGATAGCAGGAGGATGCACAAACGCCCTACTGCAAGGCTCGGAGGGCTCGCGATCTTTTTTGGTTTTATTATCAGTGCACTTTTCTTCACTGAAGTTAATGCAGAGCTGATTGGCGTGCTTGCAGGATGCATCGTTATTGTAATCCTCGGCATATTTGACGATATTTATGCACTGAGTGCAAAGCTTAAGTTAGTTATTCAGCTTATCGCCGCTGCACTCCCTGTTTTGGCAGGTGTACGTGTGGACTTTATAAAGGTGCCATCTTTTATATCCGATTACGGATACATTTCGCTTGGGTGGTTTGCAATTCCCCTGACAATTATATGGATAGTGGGAATAACAAATGCAGTGAATTTGCTCGACGGGCTTGACGGACTTGCCTGTGGCGTTTCTTCAATCTCGGCACTTACACTGCTTTTCATCGCACTTATCGTCGGAGAGCCTGAGGTTGTTTTTGTAACATCAGCACTTGCAGGTGCGTGTCTGGGATTTCTTCCCTATAATTTCAATCCCGCAAAACTCTTTATGGGTGATACGGGTGCACTTTTCCTCGGGTTTATGCTTGCAACAATTTCTGTGCAGGGACTTTTCAAGGGATATGCGGTAATAAGTATTGCAGCACCGCTGCTTGTACTTGGACTTCCAATTTTTGATACTGCGTCGGCAATAATCCGCCGCGTAAAAAAGGGACAATCTATTATGACGCCTGACAGAGGACATCTGCATCATCGTTTGATAGACGCAGGCTTTTCACAAAAGCAGGCAGTTATAACGATTTATCTGTTTTGTATTGTGCTTTGCGTATCCGCAGTGGCACTTATAATTACCGGTGCAATATCGTGGTGGGCACTTATGCTTGTACTTTTAGGTTTAATCGCCTTTTTATACTTTACCCCTAAAATTATCGAAGCTTTCTCGGACAAGCACGAAAAACAAGGAGAATAATTATGATTAAGATTTTTACAGTGTTCGGCACAAGACCCGAAGCCATAAAAATGGCACCGCTCATTTATGAGCTTCAATCACGCCCGTCTATTGACTGTAAGGTGTGCGTTACTGCTCAGCATCGTCAGATGCTTGATATGGTGCTTAACCTTTTTGATATCAAGCCTGATTTTGACCTTGATATTATGTCGGAGCGTCAGACGCTTGCATCTATCACAACCAAGGCTCTTAACGGTCTTTCAGATGTTTTTAGCAGCGAAAAGCCCGATATGGTACTTGTACACGGTGATACATCTACAACATTTGCAGGCAGTCTTGCAGCTTATTATAATCAGGTAAAGGTTGGTCATGTTGAAGCAGGTCTCAGGACATACGATAAATACTTCCCGTTCCCTGAGGAAATGAACCGCAGACTCACGGGTGCAATTGCAGATTTGCATTTCTCCCCCACAAAAAACAACAGGGCAAATCTTATAAACGAGGGTATTAACCCCGACAGCATTTTCGTAACAGGTAATACCGTAATTGATGCTTTCAAGACAACTATCAAAAGAGATTTCTCGTTTGAGGGTACGCCGCTTGAAAACATCGATTGGTGCAAACGTATTATCCTTATGACTGCTCACAGAAGAGAAAACCTTGGTGCACCGCTTGAAAATATATGCCGCGCGGTCAGCCGCCTTGTGCGTGATTTTCCTGATGTTGAGGTTGTCTACCCCGTACATTTAAATCCCGCTGTAAGAGAAACGGCTTTTTCAATTCTTGGAAACAACCCGAGAGTTCATCTTATCGACCCGCTTGACGTTGATGTTCTTCACAATGCTATAAATAAGGCATATCTTGTTCTTACTGACTCGGGTGGGCTTCAGGAGGAAGCACCCTCACTTGGAAAACCGGTACTTGTTTTGCGTGGCGAAACTGAGCGTCCCGAGGCAGCAGAAGCGGGCACAGTTAAAATTGCAGGTACAAGCGAAGATATTATTTATTCGCTTGCATCACAGCTTCTTATTGACGATGCAGAATATAGCAAAATGAGCAGAGCAGTAAACCCCTACGGTGATGGAAACGCATCACGCAGAATTGTTGATGCAATTTTATATCACTTCGGTATAACAAGCTGCAGACCCGTTGAATGGCTTTAATAACTTATTGTTTAATTAAGGCATAGTAAAAAAATTCTCTTTGCCTTGGGCGAAGAGAATTTTTTCTTAGAATATGGCTATGATATTGAAAGGATAAATTAGAATGGCTGAAAAGTACGGAGAAATTCCAAAACGTTTTACAAAAGAGTGGTGGAAGTATTTTTGGGGATACTATAAGCTTCATACGATAGTGGCGGCTTTTATAATTATAGCACTTTCTGCAACTCTTATCGAAAAGCTCACTGCCCCAAAGTACGACCTGACACTTACCTATGCAGGCTATACAGTGTTTATGGACAACTATATCGAAAGTGCTCAGAAAAAACTTTCCACAGATTGCCCTGATACAAACAAAAACGGCGAAAGTCTTTTGAACCTCAACGTTTTTTCGTTCCCAAAAGATGAAAACGCTGACCCCGAATATACACTGGCAATGCTTACAAGGTTTTCTCTTACCGTTGGCGAGGAGGAGGCATTTATATACGTAGTGGAAAAGGATTTCCTTGATAACTATATGCTCTCTAAGGTTAACCACAATTCCTTTGCAAAGGTTTCTGACTGGTGCAATATGCCTGTTGCTCCCGATAAGACGCTTGAGTACGGCGGTAATGAAGTTGCGGTATCTCTTGACGGAAACGATATTCTCCAAAAGGCAGGCGTACCAACAGATAATACATATCTTCTCGTAAGATATGCCCCGCGCGAAGACCAGAAGGAGCAAGAGACTGCATACAAGTCAGCAGTTGAGTTTGCAAACACTATTCTCGGTTACTGAAAATGAGTTATCCCTATCTTCCCAAGAAAAGAGCTACACTGTTTATCGCTGATTGCAGTATTGACGGTGCTAAAACAATTACGCCTCCTACGATAGACGTACTTCCGGCATCGATGCATAGGCACGCTGACCTTGGCATTTGCATTGTAAGTGAAAACGAGGCGGTTTGTCCGCCAAGTACTGCAGATTACTATAGAGAGGTCCTTTCCCCTTACGGTTTTACAATCACTGTCGGGAAATCTGATGTAAAAAGTAACTACCCGCACGATTGTGCATATAATGTTGGTATAGCAGGTAAAAAGTGCTTTTTAAATAAAGACATTTGCGATGCAGTACTTCTGTGCAGGCTTAAGGCTCTTGGCTATGAGCTTATCCACGTAAAGCAGGGCTACGCAAAATGTTCAATGTGTGCGATTGATGAAAACCGTATTATCACGGGTGATGTTTCAATAGCACGTGCTGCAGAAAAAAACGACATTAAGGTTTTATTTATTCCAAACGACAACATAGTACTTGAAGGCTTTTTAAACGGGTTTATAGGCGGGTGCCTTGGCATGGCGGATAAAAACACCCTGCTTGTAAACGGCGAACTTACGCATCTTAGCAACGCAAATGAGATACTTAAAATGCTATATGACGAGGGGGTTTCCCCGATAGCAATAAAGAAAGGGGCTGTAACGGACATAGGTTCAATTATACCACTGATGGCTACATAATTTATAGAGGTGATATATTTGGATTTAAACGCAGTCGTAACGCTTGCCCCTGACCAAAGTATAGCAGATTTTGCTTGTCAGGTGAGCAGCGAAATAATGAATAAATACGAAAAAACGATGCTTTACCATATAACAGAAAAAGAATTCCCGCTTTCATCGCAGGAGAGCAAAAATCAAATTTTTGAGATTGCCGTTAAAAATGCATCCCCAAACGATGGAGAGATAAGAAACGCCATTCACTATAACAGACGAAAGGCACTTATTGAAGAGAGCGTTATGGATTATCTCAGCGAGAACAAAAGCATTATTTTAAGCGGATTTATGAATTTCAGGCTAAATGACTATAAAAACGAGCTTTACGATATTTGCGTTAATGCAGGTGAGGAATATGCCGCTATAAAGGAGTATAACGAGTTTATTGATATGCTCAAGTTTTTTATTTCGGTGCAAACTCCCCGTGAGGAATTGGTCCACATTGTAAAGAAGGACGACAGCTGGCAGATACTTAATCGTCGTAGGCGTGATATTACCGAAAGCTATACAAATGACCTCCCCCACTTTGACGAAGAGCTTACGGGTGAAGATATTCTCCTGAGTGCACTCATTGCCATTGTGCCGAGAAGGATAATTGTTCACGACGAAGAGGAAAATGCCAAAATATATGAAACTATAAAGCTTATATTTGAGGATGTTAGATTTAATAAATAAAAAAGAAGCGTGCCGCTCCACCCACGTCGCACTCTTACTAAGTGCAAACATCTATTCCTGCGTTTTTATTCTACGCACTTTCCTATACAGTAAAAAGAGGGACTGTAAAAACAAATTTTTACAGTCCCCATTTTTATTTGAGTATTGTGCTGCCCCCAACAAATTCTCTTAAAAATGATGTTGGCGGGACATTTTCCTTGCTGAGCGTCTCAAAGTAGGATAAAAGCTCCATAAGGCGCTGAGCACGGCTATAGTGAACGCTTTTCTCCGTTACGGTTGAAAGAAGCTTTAGTGCAGGCTCCTTGAGCACTGCAAGCTCATATACAAGCGAGGAGTTAAATACCTCGTCAGCTTCGCTTTCAAACGGGAATATATACTTTTGTTCTCCCTTACGAACATTTTTCCAAAGGTAGAATGTTTCTTCAGCAGGGGTATTCCTAAACGCCGCATCACGCACAATTCTTCTGAGAAGTCTATTATCTGTCGGCGAAAAGGCGTTGTATTCATCAAGGCAAAGACTTGTCAGCGCACTGAGATAAATTTTGTACTTGTTCTTTTTATCAACCCTGCTTGTTAAAAGCTCATTAAGGGCGTGGATACCCTCGACAATAATTATCTGTCCCTCGCCTATTTGGAGAGTTTCTCCAACCTTTTGTTTCCTTACGGTAAAATCATATCGCGGGAGCGTAACACATTTCCCCTCCGAAAGCAAAGACAAATGCTCATTAAAAAGCTCATAGTCGATTGCCTCGACCGATTCAAAATCCATCTCGCCTTTTGAATCACGCGGCATACGGGTATCATCAACATAATAATCGTCAAGCGAAATTACAACGGGCGAAAGGTGATTTATCCTCAGATGCAGGCAAAGTCTGTTTGCAAAGGTTGTTTTGCCCGATGATGACGGGCCCGCAATAAGTATTACCTTTAAGTCGCGGTTTTCTTTTATTGTATCGGCAATTCTGCTGAGACGTTTTTCGTGAAGTCCCTCAGAAAGATTTATAATATCGGTTGCCTTACCATCACGGATAAATTTATTGAGAGAAAAAATATCCGCTGCACCTAAGGTTTCTGTCCAATCACGGTAATCTTCAATGGCGCTGTGGATTTTTCGGCTTGCTACCGTTGGCGGAATTTCGCCACCCGAGTAGTTTGTAGGATAACGCAGTAAAAATCCATCTTCATAAGAAACAACGTCAAAGCACTTTAGCGTACTTACGCTGTAACTTACGCCCTGATACGTTATATGATACCTTTCCCCCGCCTTGCACATTTTTACCTTGTCGGTGGGAAGGCTTTTTACTTCCTCGGCACGCTCGTGCATTTTGCACTCTTCAAAAAGCTTTGATGCCGACAGTCTGTCGGTTACAAAAAAGGTTGGTTCCTCGTCTTTTTCTATGATTTCCTTCATTTTATTTTTTATATCACGGGCAACCTTTTCCTTGTCCTTTAAAACGCCCTCTATCTCAAAATATGTGGACTTGTTTACCGACTGCCTCACACTAACGGGTGCCGCACCATAAAGCTGTTCCGCAGCATCTATCAGAACAAGTATAAGTGTTTCCTTATAGATAAGATATCCCTCATCTGTTGAAATAGTGAGTGAAACTACCTCGTCCCCGTTTTTAAAAACATAATCTTTATCTACGATTTTGTTATTTACTTTATATGCCAGAACTTCAGATGCTTTGTTGTTATTGTAAAGAAAATCCTTGACACTGATTTCTTTTTCTAAAGTATGAAGCTGTCCGTCAACATAAATTTCAATCACAATAATCCCCCTAAAAAGTTATTACGCTTTTTCTCTATTATCTCATCAATTCTGTTTATATAATCTGCAGCCTCCTTGGGGTTAAATATACGCTCTATTCTGTCGCCGCAGACCATTTTTGTCGATGCACCGCCGCCCATTGCAAGCACGGTGTGCACCTCCTCCATAATGTAGATGTTATACAAACACTCGTGCCCTGCCTTGCTAAAGCCAACGTTTTCAAGGTTGCCGAGTGTGTTTTTCTGCTTGTATAAGTAGTATGGCTCGTAACCGTTTGATTTCATTTTATCGTTTGCAAGACGCATCATCTCAGAAACCTCGGAGGTGAAGCGGTATTTCTCAAACTCGCTTATAAGGCTTGCCGCGCGCTTAAGATACATTGTGTGCACCGTGATAGCATCGGGCGAAAGCTTTAAAAGCTCATTGAGAGTGTAGCTAAAGTCCTCACACGTTTCATCGGGCAGACCTGCGATAAGGTCTGCGTTGATACTGAAATCATATTTTCTTGCCATATCAAACGCTTCAATCGTTTGCTCAACACTGTGCCTGCGCCCGATTTTATCAAGCGTTTTCTGATTCATCGTTTGCGGGTTTATGCTTATTCTTCCTACATTATTATTTTTCAGGACATCAAGCATTTCAAAGGAAAATGTATCGGGTCTCCCTGCCTCGACGGTATACTCTTTAGTATGGGACAAATCAAAGTTTTTACGCACGCACCCCAATAGCATATTTAAATTCTCGGGGCTGATTGCAGTTGGCGTACCGCCGCCGAAATATACTGTTTCCACCTTTAAATTGTGCTTTGCGCTAAGCTCGGCGCAAAACTCTATCTCACGCATAAGAGCTAAAACATACTGGTCAACAAATTTATCGTTATGCTTTTTTGCCTGAGATATAAACGAGCAATAAGCACACCTCGTTGGACAAAACGGGATACCTATGTAAAGACTTATTCCATTTTCAAGGCGGTTATCTAAAATTTCTTTTTCACGCTTTGCAACCTCAAGACTTAACGATGCCTTTTCCTGAGATACCCAAAGCTCTGACTGCATATATGAGATAATTTCTTCATCTGGTATATTTTCGTCGAGCATCATTCTTGCAGTCTTTGCGGGGCGAATACCCGTAGACACTCCCCAGGGTGTAGGCATATCGGAAAGCTTTCGGCACGCGATAAATACCGACTTTTTTATAAGGTCTGATACTTCCCTTTTGTTTTCAACATTTATATAGCCAAATGCCTCGCCAAAGGCTTCACTGTCTTTTGTTTTTATGCTTGCTCTTGCGATGCTTGTGCCGCCTTCTGTGTCAAACGTTGAAATAACACTCATATCGGATGAGAGACTAAAAAAAAGCTGAATTACCTGACGCACCGCATCCTGCATTGAATGAGCCTGTGTAATTATTTCCATTTAGTTTACCTTCAATTTATATGATTTACGATATACGGATTATACCTGCGTTCTGTCCCGATTGTTGTACTTTCACCGTGGCCTGCAAAAACTATGGTTTCGTCATCAAAGGTGTCCATAATACGCTTTAAGGACGCAAGCTCCGTACGCAAATCACCACGGTCGAAACGCCCGATTGAATTCTTGAAAAGCAAATCGCCCGTAAAAAGCACTCCATTTGTGTACAGACACACACCGCCATTGCTATGACCCGGTGTATGGTAAACGTCAAACTTTATACCGTCTATCTCAACCGTGCTTCCGTCTTCAAGGTATACATCAATCTTACACGGGTCGACACTGCAGCCAAAGCCTGTTGCAAGGCTTTTTTCGTTATCGGTAAGCATTTCTTCGTCGCCCTTATGAGCATAGACAGGTACATTAAATTTTTCCACAAGCTTTGCCACTGCACCGATATGGTCAAAATGGCCGTGCGTCAAAATAATTGCTCTAAGAGAAAGATTTTGCTCCTCAATCCTTTTTACAAGCACCTCAAACGACGCACCGGGGTCGATAATAACTGCACTGCTACCTTCGGTTAAAAGGTAGCAGTTAACTTCTAATTCTCCAACTGGAATACACTCAAATTTCATATTAAAAACTCCAATTACTGTATTGCACGCCTGATTTCGTAAATGCCGGGCACACGGTGAAGCCTCTTTATAAGCTGGTCTATCTGTGGCTTACTTGTTACCGAAACAGTTATATCAATAAGCGCAGTTCTGTCTTTAACAGGGCGTGCATTTGCTGCAACAAGATTTATCTTTTCCTCTGCAATAGCAGAAATTACATCGGCAAGTATGCCGCTTCTGTTAGTACATTCCATAGCAAGCTCGGCATTAAATGAGCTTGAGCCGGTATCAAGCCAGTTACACTCAATCATACGGCTTTGCATTTCTTCTGTAAGGTTTGCAGGATTTACGTTTATACAGTCGCATCTGTGTACGCTAACACCTCTGCCCCTTGTGATAAAGCCGATAATATCATCACCCGGTACGGGGTTACAGCATTTTGAAAGTCTTACCAGACAGTTATCTACGCCACGTACCTCGATGCCCGAGCCGTTGTTATTGTTTTTCTTCTGCACCGGATTAACTGTAAAGGTTTCGGGTATTTCTTCCTTTACATCCTTCATATAACTGTCATTAAGCCTTGCAACAACCTTTGCGGCAGTTATTCCGCCGAAGCCGATTGCTGCATACATCTCTTCCACATTAGCAAAGCCATAGCGCTTGAGCATTGTATCAAGATACTCGCTCTTAAACAGCTTAGACTGTTGCAAGCCCAGTCTTTTAAATTCCTGCTCAACTGCGTCTTTACCACGTTCAATATTTATAACACGGTTTTCCTTTTTAAACCACGAATTTATTTTGTTGCGTGCAGTGCTTGTTCTTACAATTTTGAGCCAGTCTCTGCTTGGTCCCTTACTTGCACCGCCTGTGATAACCTCAACAATATCGCCGTTTTTAAGCTTATAATCAAGAGTTGCAATCTTTGAGTTTACCTTTGCACCCGTCATCTTATAGCCGACTGCCGAGTGAATGTAAAACGCAAAGTCAATAGGCGTCGAGCCTGCGGGAAGGCTTATAACATCACCCTTGGGGGTGAATACAAAAACCTCGTCCGCAAACATATCAATTTTAAGCGTGCGCATAAATTCCTCAGGCTCTACGGCATCGCTCTGTATTTCAAGAAGCTGATTTACCCAGTCGAGATTGGCATCGCTCGATTTACCCTCTTTATATTTCCAGTGTGCTGCAACGCCTCGCTCTGCGACACGGTGCATATCCCATGTTCGAATTTGTATCTCAAACGGCTGACCGTCAGGACCGATAACGGTTGTATGAAGCGACTGATACATATTCGGCTTGGGCATTGCGATATAGTCCTTAAAACGACCCGGCATCGGCTTATATTCCTCGTGAACAATACCAAGCACCGCATAGCACTCCGCAATGGTATCTACGATAATACGCACTGCAAACAAATCGTAAATTTCGTCAAGTGTTTTGTTTTGATTGTACATCTTGCGGAAAATACTGTAGGTGTGCTTTGCACGTGCTGCAATATGACACTTTATCCCCAGAGATTCCATTTTGTCAGCTATAACGCTTCGAACATTTTGCACATATTCATCACGCTCTGTCTGCTTGCGGGAAAGACCGTCTAAGATTTCGTGATAAGCCACACTGTCAAGATACATAAGCGACAAATCTTCAAGCTCAATTTTGATTTTTGAGATACCGAGCCTGTGTGCAAGCGGAGCATAAACATCAAGCGTTTCCTTAGCTTTTTCAAGCTGCTTGTCGGGACGCATGTGCTTAAGCGTACGCATATTATGAAGTCTGTCTGCAAGCTTTATAAGAATTACACGGATATCCTTAGACATTGCAAAAAGCATTTTTCTTAAGTTTTCTACGTGCGCCTCTTCCTTTGATATGCACTTGATTTTATCAAGCTTTGTCATACCCTCCACAAGCATTGCAACCTGTTCGCCAAACTGCGATTTTATCTGCTCGTACTCAACAGGAGTATCCTCGATAACATCGTGCAAAAGCCCTGCTATGATAGTTTCGGAGTCAAGCTCCATATCTGCAAGGATGCACGCTACCTCATACGGATGTATAAAGTATGGCTCGCCCGAGTGCCTGAGCTGATTTCCGTGCTGCTTACGGCACTGCAAATAAGCCTCGTAAATCAAAGGCTCATCGCTGTCGGCATTTTTATTATATTTTCTGACTTTTTCCATTAAAGCAGCAAATGCTTTGTCAAAATCTATTTCCATAGTCTTCACTGTCCCAAAATTTCTTCACGAATTTTTTGATAAACTTCACTCTTGTCTATCGA
>JAZNOC010000027.1:0-7175 GCA_045580605.1 Clostridia bacterium
ATAAAACACGGGAATATGGCTCTTTTTCAGAGCTGCTTGACACCTTCTATAAGGAGCGCGACCTTGCAGAACGACTGCGCCAAGGCGCCGCCGATATTATAAAGCTGCTCAAAAACCTGACCGAGCGCACGGCACGAAAGCTTAATTTACGCAAAGAGGAGCTTAAAAAGTGCGCAGACCGCGAAAAGCTTAGAGTTTACGGCGAACTTATAAAGGCTAATCTTTCTCTTATTCCGCGCGGTGCCGATGCCGCGACGGTGCCCAACTATTATGACGAAAATCTGCAAAACATCACTATTCCATTAAATCCTGCGCTTTCCCCTGCTGAGAATTCTGCACGATATTTTAAGGAATACCGAAAAATGTGCAACGCCGAGAGCACACTGCACGGGCTCATAGAGCAGTGTGAGCAGGAGGCTGCCTATATCGCATCGGTAAGTGACGCACTCTCGCGCGCACAGTCGGCCGCTGAGATAGCCGAAATAAAACAGGAGCTTACCGAAGCAGGCTATATCCGCCGTCCACGCACAAAGGGACAAAAGCAAAAGGTGCTGCCACCGCGAGAATTTATATCTCCCGACGGATATAAAATTTTAGTCGGCAGAAACAATCTGCAGAATGACACGCTGACACTTCGCACCGCCGCAAAAACGGATATTTGGCTACACACCAAGGATATTCACGGCTCACATACAATAATTCTTTGTGACGGAGAAACGCCGCCAGACAGCACTCTGCTCTTCGCCGCACAAAAGGCGGCCGAACATTCACAGGCGGCGCACTCGTCACAGGTGCCGGTTGATTACACTCTTGTAAAATATGTAAAAAAGCCCTCGGGCGCAAGACCTGGAATGGTCATTTACACACATCAGAACACTATATATGTAACACCGAATGAGGTTTAGCGCTCATTCGGTGTTTTTCCTTTCAGTATGTCGCCCGCTATTGCCGAAAATACAGTAAGTATCAGCACTTTTTGCGAAAGAATTGCAAAAAAATCTATGCTGTTCGACACTCCCATAGCGCCCGTGCTCTTAAATATCCCCGCTATGTAGCAGATGCATACCGCAAGCAGCAGCGTGCTTGCAAGACTTCCGAGCAACATAATATATGAAAACAAATTAAATTTTCGCATTTCTTCACCCCAAAATAATCTTAAATTTTAGCAGCGAGGTGTTCAATGCAAAAATACTGGAGAAATTGTCAAAATCGCTCTTTTTTTGAAATTTTTCGGGGTTGATATTTATTTTTATATATGATATAATGCTAAATGGTTTTTTGCGCCATAATTTAAGAGAGGAAGAAAGTTTTAATGAATTCTATTTCACTTTGGCAGGTACTTGATATTGTACTTAAGCGTATCTGGATAATTATTCTTGTGGCTGCTCTTTTTGCAGGAGTTACTTATCTTTACTGTGAAAATTTTGTAGAGCCCACCTACCTTGCGAAGTCGGCCGTTCTTTCGACCAACGGTGGTATTACTAAGGAGGAGGCCGAAAGCCTTGAAACCTCGTCCAATACCTCCAGCAAGATAGGAAGCAGTGATATTACCTCTTCGCTTAATCTTGTTGATACATATGTTGATATTTTAAAGACCTATAGCTTTTATGAGGAGCTTGCAAGACAGGATGAGCTGCAGTATTTCGGCTACACCCCAACACAACTTCAGAGAATGGCTACCATTGAGCGCCGCTCTGACTACTCTATGTTTATAGACATCGGCGTTCGCTGCAGCGATGCACAGCGCGCCATTGTTATTGCCAACAGCATAGCAAACCTTGCGCCGACCTATGCACAGTCTATGATAAGCAACTCATATGTACTGCCTGCCGACCGTTGCATTAAGGCAACTCTCACCTCACCGCTTACCACGCGCAACGCTATCCTTATGGGACTTGTCGGTGCATTTTTAACGGTTGCACTCTTCGTACTGCTTGCCGCTACCGACAACACCATAAAGAGCGAAGAGGAAATAACCGAGCGCTACAATGTAGCCGTTTTGGGTATAATACCCGACTTTGACACTAAATCTTCTAAGGGGGCAAAGAAATGAGCAACAAAGCTGCATACGAAAAATTAGCTCAGGCATCTAACAACACCGTTGCACAGTTTGCCGTTGTAGAAGCCTATAAAATGGTTCGTACAAACCTTCTTTATCTCCTTTCACAGTCTAACGAAAAGACCATAACCGTATCGAGCTCGGTCGCAGGCGAGGGTAAATCCACAACCGCTATAAACATTGCCGTCGCTTTCTCTCAGCTTGGCTCACGCGTTCTGCTTATAGACTCGGATATGCGCAAGCCATCGGTACATAAGAAACTGCGTCTTTCCAACGATAAGGGTCTTTCCTCTCTGCTCGTCGGTTTCTCCAATCTTGAGGATACGGTAAATTCCGTAAACCAGAATCTTGATGTTATCACCGGCGGACCCACTCCTCCCAACCCGTCTGAGCTTTTAGGCTCACAGGCTATGGTGGATTTGCTTCACGAACTAAACGAGCGTTATGATTACATCGTACTCGATACACCGCCCGTAAACATTGTTCCTGATGCGCTGGTTGTGGCGCCCCACACCGCAGGTATTCTGTTCGTTGTGCGCGACTTTATAACCACACACGACCAGCTCCAGAAGGCACTTGGCGCTATTGAATTTGCAGGCGTTCGCTTCCTTGGCACTATTCTTAACGGCTACAACAACAAGGTAAGCCGCCGCTACCGTTACCGCTATCGCTATAAGTACAGCTCTTATAATTACTATAATAAGTAGGGTACTATTATGTATATTGACATTCACGCGCACATCCTCCCATCAGTTGATGACGGTGCTAAAAGCACAGAGGAAGCCTTACAGCTGCTAAGAATGTTAAAATCGCAAAACACCCGTGCTGTTTCTCTTTCTCCGCACTTTTACCCCGCAACTGAAACCTCGCTTGAGGAATATAAATCAAGAATAAACTCAAGCTTTGAAAAGCTCAAAGCCGCAAAGAGTGACGACCTGCCCGAGCTTTATCTCGGAAGTGAGGTGCACTATTTTAACGGCATATCTACTTTTTCAGAGATTGACAAGCTTTGTATGGGCAATTCGCATTATATCCTTGTTGAGCTACCATACAGAGCTATTACTGCGCGCACCCTAAACGAAATTACCGAGCTTAATCTAAACCGCGGACTCGGCGTTATTTTAGCCCACATTGAACGATATCGAAGATTTGACGGATACGATGCGCTTCTAAAACTTATTTCCGATGGCTTTGCTATCGGTCAGGTTAATGCGTATTCCTTTTTACATATGCGCACAAGGCGTAAAGCGCTTTCGCTCGTCAAGGAGGGCTATGTCGGACTTATTGCAAGTGACTGCCACAGCGCAGAACACAATCCCCCGAGAATCGAAGAGGCAATTTCGGTAATTCGCAAAAAACTTGGAAATTCGTATGTCCATAAGTTGCAAGTGTGCAGCGAAAAATTATATGAAGAAATTAAGGGGATTTTAGAATGAGAAAATTAATGCATGTTTTACACTCGATAAAACATATGCATTTAGGTCTTCTGTTTTTGACAGATGCCCTCATATTATTTACCGCTTCGTTATTTTCAAATATGCTTATATCGTCGGTTACCGACTTTAGAGTACTAGGAATACGCAACATTATCGGAACTGTGTTTCCGTTTGTTTATACACTTTTGGGACTTGCTGTTTTCAGAGTATATAAAATTATGCTAAAGCATATTTCTACACAGGATATGCTTCGCTGCGTATTCGGAATTTTCCTTGCGGCTGTTCTTTCGGCAATTACCGAAACATTTTTCGGTCCCTTCCACCACTCCCTTTTTTATGTTTTATATTTCTTACTGGCGGCGGTTTGCGTGCTTGTAACCCGAGCGGTATACAACTTTGTTCTTTTTAGATTCAGAGTGTATCACCAAAGCAGCCGTTCTGCGCCAACCCTTATTATCGGTGCAGGCTATACGGGAACACATGTGCTACACGAAATACTTGTTTCCGAAACGCTTGATTATCATCCGGTAGGCTTTGTGGACGACAACCCACACCTTGAAAACCACGATATATACAATGTTCCGATTTTAGGACCTACTATACTGATTCCCCAGCTTTGTAAAAAGCTTGGTGTGAAGGTTATAATTTTTGCTATTCCCTCCTGCCCCGAGGACAAGCGTAAGAAAATACTTTCTATCTGTGCACAGACTGACTGTGAAATAAAGGTCATCCCGTCCATTTGGGAGCTAAGCGAAAGCAAAAAATTCTTACCCCAAATAACAACTATAAATGTTGAGGATGTTTTAGGACGTGACCCGATAAAAATGGACTCGGCCGATATTGCACCCGCACTTAAAGATAAAGTCGTTTTGGTGACGGGAGTTGGCTCAATCGGCTCTGAAATATGCCGACAAGCTATAAAATATAAGGTTAAAAAGCTTGTTATGGTCGATATTTACGAGAACAACGCCTACGACATTCAGCAAGAGTTAATATCTGAGGGCTGCGACGATATTGTTTCGGTAGAAATTGCTTCGGTGCGTGACTATGACAAGTGTAAGGCGATTTTTGCAAAACATAAACCCGAGATTGTTTTCCACGCGGCAGCGCATAAACACGTTCCGCTTATGGAAACTAATCCCGAGGAAGCAATAAAAAACAATGTTGCAGGTACATATAATATTGCCCGTCTTTGTGAGGAGTTTTCTGCTGAAAAGATGGTGCTTATCTCTACCGACAAGGCGGTAAACCCCACCAACGTAATGGGTGCCTCTAAG
This sequence comes from Clostridia bacterium, assembly GCA_045580605.1. Lineage (GTDB taxonomy): Bacteria > Bacillota > Clostridia > UMGS1883 > UMGS1883 > UMGS1883. The sequence goes on from JAZNOC010000027.1 coordinate 4,773, forward strand.
CGTTGCTGTGAAATGATTATGCAGTATATGGCGCAAAGAGATACAGAATGTGATTTTGTTGCCGTGCGTTTTGGAAACGTACTCGGCTCCAACGGCTCGGTTATTCCGCTGTTTATTAAGCAGATTGAGCACGGCGGTCCCGTGACGGTAACCCACCCCGATATTATCCGCTATTTTATGACCATTCCGGAGGCTGTTTCGCTTGTGCTTGAAGCCGGCGCTATGGCTAAGGGCGGAGAGATATTTGTGCTTGATATGGGTGAGCCGTTTAAGATTACAACACTTGCCGAGAATATCATAAAGCTTTACGGTTACAAGCCGTATGAAGAAATGCCCATTAAGTTTATAGGTCTTCGTCCGGGTGAAAAGCTGTTTGAAGAGCTGCTTATGAACGAGGAGGGACTTAAGTCCACCAAGAATAACAGCATATTCATTGGAAACCAGATTCAAATTGACGAGGAAAGCTTCATACCGCAACTAAACAAAATAATCGGCATTGCGGGCAATAACGATGCAGACGGCGTTATTTCCGCCCTTAAGGAATTAGTTCCTACATTTGAACATAAATAAAGAAACTGCGTACAAGGTGTATTCCAAAAAACAGTAAAAAGGCTGTGTAGAAAATTCTACACAGCCTTTTTTGTACCTTGACAATCAAAAGTAATATTCATATTGTAAGTTTAATTAATCCTTACCTATTGGCTTTCTTTTTGCAAATTCTAAAAGAACCACGGGTATAATTTATTTTATACAATCATCAAACTTCGCAAAAGTTTTTTGAACTGTCCATAGGGGCAAAACCAATTGTAGATGATTATCTATTTACTACGGATGTTTACAAGATGGGCTATAACGGGGATATTTTCGCCTTGCTGGGTTGAGGTCGGCGAAAGCAGTGCGCCCGTAGCACAAAACAGAACATTTTTGTATTCCCCGCTATCAAACCTTCTTAAAATGTGTGAGCATAGTACACTCGCGCAACAGCCGCAGCCCGAGCCGCCTGCGTGAACGTCCTGCTCTTCACGATTAAAAATTAAAAGTCCGCAATCTTGATGCTTACCCTTTATATCAATTCCGTCTTTTTTCATAAGCTCACACAAAAGCTCACTACCCACTAACCCTAAATCGCCCGTAAAAATAGCATCGTAATCTTTTGGCGCGGTACCTGTATCCGCCAGATACGCCATTATAGTATCGTATGCAGCGGGGGAAAATGTCAAGAGAACACCATAAATTTTTTGAAATTTATTTTTTCCTTTGTTTATGCGGTTTCCGAGACTTTATTTATGGGTGCTGCTGTGGGCAGGTAGATGTGAAAGGTAGACCATACGCCAGTTTTTTGCTATAATATTAAAAAAGTTCTTGACTATTGGCACCCTATTGATTATACTATAACGATTTAACCACGATGTTAAATGGGTTGGTATGGGCAAAGAAGGAGAAAAGTTTATGTATCATTACATCAAGGACAAAGAGTTTTTAGGAAGAATGAAAAATCTTTGTTCAGACATTATGAATCAACTCAAACAACAAATCAATAATGACTCGGTTATGCAGGTTGATATCCATTTGGTTGGTAGCGGTGCAAAGAATCTCATAACTCAAAATGCAAATGAACCGATAGATCTCGACTATAACTTGTGCATCCTTAAATGCCGTGGCATTAACATTAATGACGGTGAAACAATAAAGGAGTATATTCGTGAACAGTATAATATCGTATTAGATAGGAATGAATTAGATGACTGTCATGATTCGAAATCTGTTCTGACTTCCGGTGAAATATATTTCACCCAAGGTAATCCTACTAGATTCAGTATTGACCTCGCCATTACACATGAGGATAAATATAATGTTTGGCATAGATTAATCCACGAAAAAACAGGGTTTACATATAATGATAAGTGGTTTTGGAATGAAACACCTCACTCGAAAGACTTAACGCGAAAGGTTAAAACACTTAAAAATAATGATTGTTGGCTTGAGGTAAGGAAAATTTATCTTGAAAAGAAAAATATGTACCTAAGAAGAAATGATCACAATCACCCATCCTTTATAGTATACATCGAAACCATTAACGAAGTATATGGTAAATATTTCAGATAGATAAAAGCGTGTACCAAAATGACACACGCTTTAACTTTACGCCGATTTTTTCTTTTTGTCTGGCTTTTCTGGTTCGATAAGTTGCTTGTTGAGTTCGATATATTCAACTGCCTGTTCATAAGCATCTTGAAATTTGAACACAACCTCAATGTCTCCGCCCTCGTGTACGAAAATTTCTTGCACAAGTTCGGTAAGCAACGGTCTTGTTAAAGCCTCAATGTTACCGTACTTCTTAAAATGTGCTACAAAGTCGTTCTCTTCGGTAATACCGTTTTTGAACTCCTCTGCCGATTTATT
>JAZNOC010000028.1:0-3274 GCA_045580605.1 Clostridia bacterium
CTTGACAGTGCCACTAACCATACAAGCATTGTTTACTGCCGTAAAGACGGAAACTACGGTCTTATTGAAACAGAATGATGATTACACTTAAAGAGGCTATTATCGTAGAGGGCAAGTACGACAAAATGCATCTTGAAAAAATATGTGATTGCCCCATTTTTACAACAGAGGGCTTTCGCATATTTAAGGATAAGGAAAAACGTGCATTTTTGCAAAATCTCGCAAAAGAGCGTGGAATAATCGTTCTTACGGATTCTGACCGTGCGGGTTTTATGATAAGAAATTATATAAAAAACGTTGTCAAAGAAGGCATTGTTACAAACGTCTATATCCCTGAAATCTACGGTAAGGAAAGACGAAAAGCACAACCCTCCAAAGAGGGCAAACTCGGTGTCGAAGGGATACCTCCCGAAGTGCTCACCCAGATGCTTGAGCGTTACGCTTGCAGGGAAGCACCCAAAGAAAAAATAACTAAAACAGATTTATACTCCTGCGGTTTGTATGGCGGCACTGATAGCGGTGCCGCCCGTACTCAGCTTTGCAAAAAGCTCTCGGTACCTGTAGGAATTTCCGTCAACTCACTGCTCGACGCACTTAATGCTTTTGTTACTAAAGAAGAATTTTATGAATTGGTAGGATTAAAATTATGCACGAAGGACACAGACTAAGGCTCAAGCAAAGATTTCTCTCGGAGGGGCTTAATTCCTTTGAAGACCACGAGGTGCTTGAGCTTATTCTTTATTACACAATACCTCAGGGCGATACAAACCCGCTTGCACACCGTTTGATTGAGAGGTTTCAAACATTAAGCGGCGTTTTTAATGCGAGCGAAAAGGAGCTTTTGGAAGTTGACGGTATCGGCTCGCACTCGGCTATTCTTTTAAAGCTTATTCCTCAGCTTTCACAGCTTTATGCAAGCCTTGCTGTGCGAAGCAAAGATAAAATTCTTTCGACAAGCGACGCAGGAGAATATGTTTGCAGCAGAATAGGTTTGCTTGCAAACGAGGTTTTTGCCCTTGTCTGCCTTGATGCTCAAAGGCAGATTCTTGCTTTTGAAATTATTGACGAGGGAACTGTTTCGCAGGCAAACGTCCATCCGAGAAAAGTCCTCGAGTGTGCTCTCAGGCATAATTCTTCAGCCGTTATACTGGCGCATAATCATCCGTCGGGAAGCATTATTGCTTCTGAAAACGACAGGCAGTTTACAAAGAAGCTCTGCTCTGTTTTCGAGGCAGTCGGGATTGAAGTGGCAGACCATATCATTGCGGCAAACAGCACAGAGTATACAAGTATGCGTGATGAAGGAATAATTACGAAGTAAAGGTGAAGAAATGCAAACAATCGAAAATCACTTAACTCCAAGGCTTGAGATGATACTTTCGCTTGTGCCAAAAAGCAGTTCTGTTTGTGATATTGGCACAGACCACGGGTATGTCCCGATTGCTCTTTTCAAAAAAGATCTTGCCGAAAAGGTAATAGCTATGGATATAAACGAAGGGCCATTATCTCAGGCACAAAAAAATATTGATGCTTTTTCACTCTCTTCAAAGATTGAAACACGCCTTTCCGATGGTTTTTCAAATCTTTCGTACGGCGAGGCCGATACTGCAATAATCGCAGGTATGGGCGGTGAACTTATAGCGCGAATTATGAGGGCAGATAAAGGCGTTAAAAGGTTTGTTCTTCAACCGCAGACTATGCACAGAGAGCTAAGGGAGTTTCTTTACAAAAACGGCTATTTTATCGAGAAAGAAGACGTTTGCCGTGAAACACGCAAAATGTATGTGGCAATGCTTGTTGTGAAAAAGGAATCACATCCTCTTAGTCGTGTGGAGTGCGAAATCGGGCCTTACCTTATTTCACATCGTCCGCCACTGCTTGAGGATTATGTTAGATACAGGCTCTATGAGATTGAAAGTATTCTTAAAAAAATGGGGTTATCAGAAACTAACAAAAAAGAGGAGTATCTTTATCTCAAAGCCGAATATGAAAGGTTGATAGAAAATGGTTAAATTATCGGAAATTACTGAGTTTCTTGAAAACAGGTTTCCGCCTGAATACGCAGAGGATTTTGACAATATAGGTCTTCTTGCGGGCAAGGCGGAAAGAGAAGTGTCAAATGTTCTCGTTTGCCTTGACTGTACTACATCCGTTGTTGAAGAAGCAATTTCGATTGGTGCAGAGCTTATCATAACGCATCATCCGTTTATTTTTAATGCAATGAAGTCCGTGAGCGACAATTCATCTTTGGGTAGGTCGATTGTCCTTGCGCTTGAAAACAATATTTCGATTTACAGTGCACACACAAATCTTGACAGTGCACCTGGTGGTCTTACTGACTATGTTGTTTCAAAGCTTGGACTTACGGCAACTTCGAATATCGAGGGCAACCTCGGAAGAGTGTGCAGTGTCGATACAACTGCAAAGGCACTTTGCAACAAAATAAAAAAGGAATTTGGTGTTGAAACGCTTTTTTCAACATTTACAACTGACAAGGCTATCAAAAAGGTTGCAGTGTGTAACGGTGGAGGCGGAGGCGACCTTGCAGAACTTGTAAAAGATATGTGTGATGTTTATATTTCAGGCGATTTAAAGTATCACGAAATTTTAAGCTTTACAGAAAGCGATGCAGACTTTATAGAGATAAAGCACTACGACAGTGAATTTGTAGTTACCGAGCTTCTTAAAACGGAGCTTGATAAAAAGTTCCCCGCTCTTAAAATACAGATTTCTAAAAGCAACACTCAGCCACTGATTGACACGGACAAAATAGTGTGATAGTATATTCTTGAGTAATCCGAACGGTCGCGGGAGCATTTGCTAACGAGGAAAGTCCGAGCTACGCAGGACAGGGTGCCGGAGAAATCCCGGTGGAGGCGACTCTAAGGAAAGTGCAACAGAAATAAACCGCCGATATTTATCGGTAAGGGTGGAAAGGTGGTGTAAGAGACCACCGACATTGTGGTAACACTTTGTGCCATGTAAACCCCATCCGTAGCAACGCCGACCAGATTGGCTTGTCCGGCCTATAATCTGACGGGCGGCTGGAGCTGTATAGAGATATACAGCGTAGATAGATGACCGTTTCGGGGAGTTTTCCCTATGACTGAACTCGGCTTACAGGATTACTCGAACTAAAAAATAAAAGAGGATGTAAAAAACTGTGTTTTTTACATCCTCTTTTTTATTCAATTGTATAAATATACCCATCGGTCAACAGATTTATATTTCCATAAATATCCGTGCGATAGACCTTTATATCTCTTCCGCCGAA
>JAZNOC010000029.1:0-15463 GCA_045580605.1 Clostridia bacterium
ACAACAGGTTCAAGCATAATGCCGCAGAAAAAGAATCCCGATATGGCAGAGCTTGTGCGTGGCAAAACAGGCCGTGTTTACGGTGATTTGATGGGAATACTCACCACTCTTAAAGGAATTCCGCTTGCTTATAACAAGGATATGCAGGAGGATAAGGAAGCAATTTTTGACGCTACTGATACTGTGAAAATGTGTCTTGGTGTGTTTGCTCCTATGATTGAAACAATGAGTGTCCGCAAGGATAAAATGTATGCCGCCGCAGGTGAAGGCTTTATTAACGCAACCGACCTTGCAGACTACCTTGTAAAAAAAGGCAGACCTTTCCGCAGTGCATATAAAACAGTTGGTCAGATTGTAGCAGATTGTATTGATAAAAAATGCACTCTCGAAACCTATCCCTTAGAAAGCTACAAAAAATTTGATGAGCTTTTTGAAAATGACCTTTATGCAGATATCGACCTTCGTACCTGTGCGGAAAAACGCACATCGGAAGGCGGAACGTCGGTGAATTCTGTTGAAAGGCAGCTTGAATTTATAAAAAAATATATTTAACATATAGATTTTTGAATTGACTTATGATACAATATATTGTGTTATTAAGATAATTCAAATTTCGGGGGAATGAAAATGAATCTTTTCAAGGCATTAATATTGGGACTTATACAGGGACTCAGTGAATTTCTTCCTATATCGAGTTCAGGTCATCTTGCGATTGCCGGCAAAATTATGGGAATGAATACTGAGGGTCCCGACCTTCTTTCCTTTAATATTCTTTTACATATTGCAACACTTGTTGCTGTATTTATTGCATTTTATAAAGATATAAAAGAACTGATTATTGCATTTTTCGGTATGCTTGGTGATTTATTTAAAGGAAAAGGCTTAGGTCTTAAGGAATACCCTTATCGCAGACTTATTCTTTTATTGATTGTTGGCACAATCCCAGCAGTCATTTCCGCACTTCTGTTTGGTGATATAATTGAAAACCCTGCTCTCTGGCAGATAGGAATTTTCCTTTTCATTACGGCAATACTCCTTTTCGTAAGCGAAAAGCTTTCAGGGGGTAAAAAAGAACTTAACGAAATGAATTACAAGCATGCTTTGTGCGTCGGTGTATTTCAGGGACTTGGCGTTCTTCCAGGTATAAGCCGCAGCGGCAGTACAATTGTCGGAGGTCTGTTTGCGGGTTTAAGCAAAAAAACAGCCGTAAGGTTTTCTTTCCTGCTTTCAATCCCTGCAATACTTGGCGCCCTTGTTCTTGATATTAAAGATATTTTCTCTGCGGGAAGTCAAATACTTACAATACCAAGCGTTGTTGTAGGTATGCTCGCAGCGGCATTGAGTGGATATTTTTCAATTCGATTTCTTCTCAAGCTTGTTGAGAAAAGCAAACTCAGCTACTTTTCTTACTACTGTATATTAGCTGGTATAGTGTCTATTATACTTAATTTTGTATTATAAACGGAGGCTTTACAGATGAATAAAAAACAAACAAAAAAGCCTGTCCGTAAAAAAAGCACAGGCAAATCACCTTCGGGAAAAACACTTGCCTCGCGTTCGACTGTTCCAAGCAGCACATCTTCACGTTCCACAAAGAAGTCATCTGCTTTTGTTTATCCCCGTAAGGAGCTTGTAACGATAGGACTTATTTTTCTGTCAATTGTTTTGTTACTCTCTTATTATTTAAATGCTTTTGGTCCTCTTGGAAATCTTATAAAAAATATAGGGTGCAACCTATTCGGCCTTTCAAGCTATACTATCCCAATCATTGTGGTTATTGCAACAGTTCAGATTTTTCTTAAGGGGACGCTTTCCCCACACAAGCATCGCTATGTTTTCTCTTCTATTGGCATAGTTTGTCTTAGCGGACTCCATACACTATATTATTCAACTGTTGATTCTGTCTTTTTCACCGGAAGCAACGCAAAAATTACTTCTATCATCGAAACCGCACTTTATAGCGGAAAAGAATGTGATTCGGGCGGTCTTATAGGTGCACTTATTTCTCTTCCGCTTCGCTCTCTTGTGTCAACTGCAGGAACTGCGGTGATTCTCTCATTTCTTGCACTTGTATGCTTTGTTACGGCAACAGGTACAGAGCCTATAACCCGCTTTGCAAAGTTCATATCCCGCAAGGTTCTCAATCTTGTTGATGATATACACGAGGAACGTCAAAAGCAGGTTGAAGAACAAGAAAGTGTTGTTGAGAACAAGCCAGTAGAAAAAGAAACTAAAAAGCGTAAGGTTATCGCCGAAAATAAAGAGCCAGACTCTAAAGAAGAACAAACTGATTTCAAGATAAATCTTTATGATAAAAAAGAGGAAGAAAAGAAAGAAAATATTTCCACTGCAAGCGAGCCTGTAGAAATTCCTGAAGATATCAAAAAGTTTGCTATGGAAGAATCTGGCGGTGTTGAGGAGGAAAAGGTTGACAATACTCCAATTGAGGTAACAGATGATGAAATTGAATCTGATTATATTGAGTATACCTTCCCTCCTATAGATTTGCTTAAGCTTGACAAATCTTTCTCAGGAGGAGATGACCGTCCCGAAGATTTGCGTACTCAGGCTAAAAAGCTTATTGAAACACTTTCAAGTTTTGGTGTAGAGGCAAAGGTGCTTGAGGTAAGCAAGGGGCCGTCGGTTACACGGTTTGAACTTCAGCCGTCAGCAGGTGTAAAGGTAAGTAAAATTGTAAATCTTGCCGATGATATTGCCCTTAACCTTGCGGCATTCGGAGTAAGAATTGAAGCTCCAATTCCGGGTAAAGCGGCGGTTGGTATAGAAATACCAAATAAAACAACGTCTATGGTTTCTCTTCGCGAGGTTATTGATTGCGATGCATTTAAGACCTTCAAGTCCAAAACAGCATTTGCAATGGGTAAAGATATTTCAGGCGAACCGGTTATTTCGGATATATCAAAGATGCCTCATATGCTTATTGCCGGTGCAACGGGCAGCGGTAAGAGTGTATGTATAAACTCACTTATTACAAGTATTTTATATAAAGCTGACCCGAATCAGGTTAAAATGATTCTTATTGACCCAAAGGTCGTTGAGCTTGGAGTTTACAACGGTATCCCCCACCTTCTTATTCCCGTCGTTACAGACCCGAGAAGAGCAGCGGGGGCACTTAACTGGGCAGTTCAGGAGATGGTTAAGCGTTACCGTCTGTTCGCAGATACAAATGTACGTGATATTAAAGGTTATAACGAATATGCGGCTATGTCGGGCGAGCGTGAGCTTGAGCAGATTATAATTATCATCGACGAGCTTGCCGATTTGATGATGGTAAGTCCGCACGAGGTTGAAGATTCTATTTGTCGACTTGCGCAGATGGCAAGAGCTGCAGGTATGCATCTTGTTATAGCAACACAGCGTCCGTCAGTTGATGTCATTACAGGTCTTATCAAGGCGAATGTTCCAAGCCGAATTGCATTTTCTGTTTCAAGCCAGATAGACAGCCGTACAATTCTTGATATGGGCGGCGCAGAAAAGCTTCTCGGCAAGGGCGATATGCTCTTCCTGCCGATGGGTGCAAGCAAACCTAAGCGTATACAGGGTGCATTTGTGTCGGACAAAGAGGTAGAGCGCATTGTTGAATTTGTAAAAAGCGGCTCTTCTGCACACTATAACGAAGATATTATTGAACACATAGAAAACGGTGCCGAGGAAAATCAAAGACAATCCGACGATTCTGATGCGGATGAACTTTTGCCGCAGGCAATTGAAATAGTTGTTGAAATAGGTCAAGCGAGTGCTTCACTACTTCAAAGAAAACTCAAGGTCGGCTATTCACGCGCAGGCAGACTTATAGACCAGCTTGAAGAACGCGGAATTATAGGTCCTCACGAGGGCAGCAAGCCACGAAATGTACTTATGAGCCGTGCAGAATATCAGGAAATGATGATTAATTCAGGAAATGAATAAATGATTTGTCGAAAATCTCTCACAAATAATTTTTTAAACATTTGTGAGAGATTTTTTCTTGACAAGCTTGACATAAAATGATATAGTAAAATAGATTGGAGGCGTTGTAATGTGTAATAATCATTCCTATGAAAGCTTCGCCTCTCTCAGCGATGAAGAGCTCGTTCTTATTGCTCAGCAAGGCAGCGACAGTGCATTTGATTATTTGTGTGATAAATATCGTGTTGTTGTCAGAAATAAATCTCTTTCCTATTATATTGCAGGAGCAGACCGCGACGATATAATTCAGGAGGGTATGATTGGTCTTTTTAAAGCAGTCAGAGATTTTAGTGCAAGTCGAGGCGTTTCCTTCAAAACATTTGCCGATGTCTGTGTTACTCGCCAGATATTAACTGCCGTAAAAAATGCTTCTCGCCACAAACACGCACCGCTTAATTTTTATGTATCTTTAAATAAACCTGTATCGGATGATAACAGTGATGATTCCACCTTGATGGATGTTATCGGCAGAAATGATGATGCAAATCCTGAGCAGATTGTTTTAAATAAAGAAAAAGCTACCGTTCTTGGCGAAAAAATGAATGAAGCTTTGTCAGATTTTGAGCTTTTGGTTCTTTCCTACTACTTGCAGGGGCACAATTATGTAAGCATTGGAGAGAAAATCGGGAAAGACTCCAAATCAATTGATAACGCACTTCAGCGTATCAAAAAAAAGTTGGAGAAGATTTCTTCTGCGTATGATTGAGAAAACGCGGGTGTAGCTCAATGGCAGAGTATCTGCTTCCCAAGCAGGCAACGCGGGTTCGATTCCCGTCACCCGCTCCAGTAAATTTGCTATATGCTCCTCTACGGCGAGTTAACCGAAAGGAGTAAAAAATATATATTTATGGTTAGATAAGGAGATCGAAAATGTACGAAGACAAGACACTCGTCTGCAAAGATTGCGGACAGGAATTTGTGTTTACCGCTGGTGAACAGGAATTCTATGCAGAAAAAGGCTTCCAGAACGAGCCTCAGAGATGTAAGGATTGCAGAGCTGCAAAGAAAGCATCACTCAGAGAGAACAGAGAAATGTATACAACTGTTTGCGCTGAATGTGGTAAGGAAGCAAAGGTTCCTTTCGTTCCTAAGAATGACAGACCTATTTACTGTAGCGAATGCTTTGCAAAAAACAAATAATCTCCTTACTTAGAGATTGTATGCGAAAGCACATAAGTGCGTTATGGTAATCCATAACGCACTTTTTATTAAGCCGATGGGAGTTGTTACTTTATGAACTTTGACAATATAAAATTTGGTATGCGTGGGCATGACGTGGGAAATTCTTTTGAAGAAATGCTTGAAAACGCAACCAAAAACGGAGTGCCAAATCTTCAGTTTGCGCTCGCAAAGACAGTAAGCGATGTTAAATTTGATGAAGTTGGCTATGATAAAGAAATTTCAAAGAAAATTGCCGAAAAGCTTTCCGAGCACAACCTTACCGTTTCAGTTTTGGGTTGCTACATAAACCCTATTGACAGAAACGAAAGTTCACTCGAAACTCAGCTTACCCGCTTTGAAAACTTTATCCGCTATGCTAAAGATTTTAAAGCACACGTAATTGCCACGGAAACAGGTTCTCTTGCCACAACAGAAGAAACACGCAGCGAAGAAAACTATCAGTTTCTTTTAAAGAACATAAAACGCCTTGTATCCGTTGCCGAAAAAGAGGGCGTTACGATGGCGATAGAGCCCGTAAAGCAGTTTACAATATATTCTCCTCAAAGTATGCGTCGCTTGCTTGATGATGTGAATTCAGATAATCTTAAGGTTATATTTGACCTTTCAAATCTTATAACGGCAGATAACACAGATGAGCAGTACAAGCTGATAGATGATGCCTTTGATTTGTTAGGTGATAAAATTTATGCAGTACATATAAAGGACTATACCGTTGAAGAAGGCATTAAAAAGTTTGCAGTTGCGGGAACAGGTATGTACGACATAAAATACTTGTTTGAAAAAATGAACAAGCTTTCTTCCCTTCCGCATATCATTCTTGACGAGATTCCGCTTGTTCATTATAATGAAGCTAAAGAAAATATTAAAAATATAATAAAATAGTGAGGTAAAACAAATGAAAAAATTTCTCGACGAATTCAAAAAGTTTGCTTTAAAGGGCAATATGATTGACCTGGCAATTGGTGTTATTATTGCATCAGCTTTCAACGCAATCATCACTTCTATCGTAAACGATGTAATTATGCCCCTCTTTGGCATCATCCTCGGTGGTCTTGATTTCACCACCCTCGTTATCGAAGTAGGTGAAGCATCAATCAAAATTGGTATGCTTGTTCAGAGCATTATCAACTTCTTGATTATTGCACTCTGTCTTTTCATTGTCGTTAAAGCAATTAACAAGTTCAAAGAGCTCTGTGAGAAAAAAGAGGAAGAGGAAGCAAAGGAAGAAGCTCCTGCAAAAAGCGAAGATATTGTTCTTCTTGAACAGATTCGTGATAGTTTGAACGAACTCAAAAATAAACAGTAAATTGTAAACAAAAGTCGTAAAAAGGCACCCAAAGTTTGGGTGCCTTTTGCTATCCTCTGAAAATATTTAACAAGAAATCTGTCCTATAGAAAAATGCCGACAAAAACGATTTTTCAAATGCCTTTGAAAGCCATCCAAGTGCTCCGCTTTGTGCCGAAATTTCAGCCAAACCGATAATAATATAGCAGATTAAAATTCCTCCTAAAAAGCCAAACGCTCCTCCAAGTAGTGAATCAGCTTGTTTTACCATCGGAAGCTTTGCCGTAATTTTTACCGCTCGAAATATGATTGCTAGCACAATCTTTACAGTTATTATAACAGCAATAAAGCTTATAAGATTTATTGCAAGTTCTACTATCGACTCTACTCCATCTTTCTGTACGGCTGAAAAAAGTTTTGAAGATGCATCATTCGAATTCTCGAGCAAACCGCTTATTTTCTTAAAAACAACTCCCCTGACAGGTGAATTCTTAAGGATTTTCCCAATAGGTTTAAACAAAACAGCAGTCAATGCAAAAGAAATTACTGTGGAGAGAACTCCTGCTAGGGAGCGTAAAAATCCTTTTCTAGCTCCCAAACACATGCTCAAAATTATAACAGCTAAAATTATTATATCACCCACAAGCATCACCCTACTTTAATTATATTACCACCCGTGTTTCCTAATACAAACAAATGCTTGTCATCATCATAAAAAACAATCCTTTTTATGCCGGTTTCTGCTTCGGCGGTATCTTTTTCTTTAAGGTTTTTGTCGTAAACATTAATTGTTTTTCCAAAAGCAACGGCAATCCTTTTATTATTAACGCTGATATCGTCAGCATGACCGTCCACCGTTTTTTCAGCTGTAACCTTACCAAGTCTGTTTATAATCTGAACATCTGTGGAATTACCCTTTACCCCGCTTCCTATAGCGGAAAACGCAAGTACCATCATATCGGGATTAGATATATCGGCCTTTAAAAGTGTTTTTCCTTCATAACTGTGTTTCCATTTTAAAGTACCGTCGGCATTAAAATAAGCTAGCTTTGCATTACCAATCGCTATAAAAGTACCGTTTCGATTGAATTCAACATTATAGAAAACTTCCGATTCAAAATACTGGTTTTCTTCCACACTTGCATCTGTTATATCAATAAGCATAACCTTGCCACGCATCTTATTTTCTGCCGTTTCAACAACAGAAACTACAATCTTATTGTTATCAGAATTTAAGTCTGCGTCAAGAAACTCACTTTTGCTGAGGTCCCATTTAAATATTGCCTCGCCCACTTTGTTATAGACTAAAATTTCGCCACTGTACCCCTCTTTTTCTGTAACAACAATTGCGTATCCGTTGTGGTTTATCTTGCTTTTAATTATTCTGTTTTCAGCCTTAATACTGTAGTATTCACTCTCTTTTTTACAGACAGTTGCTTCCTTAGCATCCTTGCTATAATAAATAACAAAATCGCCCTCTGAATTTATAACTGGCTGAGAAATTGCAATCTCTGTATCTTCACTTTTCCCGTCTTTTTCTATAACAGAATACGAGTTTGTAGTTAAAAAAGCAATCTTGTCATCAACACGACATATATCACCGCTTGAGTAACCCTCCATTGATGCATTATTTTCGTTTGAGATTGCAGAGTTTTGGTTACTGAAAAGCTTTGAAAGTCCCCTGTCCCTATTTTGATAGTAAATTATTACAAAAAGGCATATAACGATAAGTATTGATGCAGCATTTTTAAGTATACTTAATATCTTTTGTTTATTCATACATTACCTCCACTAGCGCCAGCCCCTGTGGTGGAGCCGTTATACCCATAAGACGACGGTCATTTTTCTTCATGAGCTCAGCAACTTCCTCACTTTTAAGTTTTCCGTTACCAACATAAACAAGCGTCCCCACAATAATACGTACCATATTGTATAAAAATCCGTCAGCCTCTGCACGCACAGTTAACACATCCCCGTCTTTTTTCACGCTTAGATGCATCAGGTTTCTGACGGTTGTTTTTGCACTTGACCCTGCAGCGCAAAATGGCGCAAAATCATGCTTTCCCTGAATTATTTCTGCCGCCTTGCACATTTCTTCAAAATCAAGTGAAATAGGGTAATGCCACATATAATTCTTCAGAAGCGGGTCAGCAATTTCTCTATTAAGTATTTTATACTCATAAGCCTTGCGGACTGTATGAAATCTTGCATTGAATTCATTCGAAGCTTCCTCACACGTGTATGCACGGATATCTTCAGGAAGATGCGTATTTACTACAGTCGGGATTTTATCAGTAGGAATGGTTGTTTCCCCTTTAAAATTGCATACATATATCTTTGCATGTACTCCTGCATCCGTTCTTGAACAGCCAGTAACTACTATTTCTTCCGAAAAAATCTCACTAAGAGCATTTTCCAAAACTTCCTGAACAGTTATTCCGTTTTTTTGGCGTTGCCATCCATGATACGCCGTTCCGTCATAAGCAAGCGTAAGCTTGTAGTTCATTTACTGCACAACCTTTATAATAATCATAACACCTAAAAGTACTATCACTGCCAAAAGCGCGTAAAAATCATACTTACCAAATTTGTATTCACGAAACCTTGTGCGCTCCCCGTCGCAGTTGTAACAACGACATTCCATAGCTACCGAGAGCTCGTCGGCACGTCTGAACGCACTGATAAATAGCGGTATAAGTATTGGAACCATTGCCTTTACACGCGCGATTATATTTCCGCTTTCAAAATCGGCACCACGTGATATCTGCGCCTTCATAATTTTATCTATCTCATCCATAAGCGTTGGTATAAATCTTAATGCAATACTCATCATCATAGAAAAAACAGCTACGGGAACACCTATCTTTTTGAGCGGAGATAAAAGAATTTCAATTCCTCCTGTAAGAACAGTAGGCGTTGTTGTAAGAGTAAGAAGTGATGTTCCTATGATAAGCAAAATAACCCTTACAACCATTTTGATTGCAAGATAAACACCCTCTAGCGTTATCTTTAAAAATCCCCAGGAAATAAGCACAGTCTCCCCCGGAGTCATAAACAAATTCAAAAGTGCTGTAAAAGCAATAAGCACAACAATCGGTTTAATACCACGCAAAATAAACCTGAACGGAATTTTTGATATTTTAATAACAAACGCCGTAAATACGATAATTGTGCCATACATAACGGGTCCGTCTATCATAAAGAGAACTACCATATAAAGTATTGTCCACAAAATTTTTGTACGGGCATCCATTTTATGAATAACCGAGTTTGAATTGTAATACTGACCTATTGTAATATCCCTTAGCATTACTTATCCACCCCCAGATATTTAACTATTTCGCTGCACGCCTCATCAACTGTAAAAATTTCCCCATTAAGCTTCATTCCGCCTTTTTTTAAAAGGTGGATAATCCGTGTAATTTCAGGAACATCAAGACCGCATTTTTTAAGAAGTGTATAATTTGAAAAAACCTCTTTCACAGGGGCATCCTCAGCCTTTGTCCCATGGTCGAGCACAATAACTCTGTCAACATTTTCCGCAAGGTCTTCCATACTATGCGATATAAGAACAACTGCAGTATTACTCTGCTCGCGTATCTGTCTGAGTTCGGAAAACAGCCTGTCTCTGCCGCGAGGGTCAAGCCCTGCTGCAGGCTCGTCAAGTATAAGTACCGATGGTTTGGTTGCAAGCACCCCTGCGATTGCAACACGCCTTTTCTGTCCGCCTGAAAGCTCAAACGGCGATTTATCGAAAAGGCTTTCATCAAGATGCACAAGAGCTGCACTTTCGCGCACACATTTATCTATCTCTTCTTCTGAAAGATTTCTTGTTTTGGGACCAAAAGCAATATCCTTATAAACCGTTTCCTCAAAAAGCTGATGCTCCGGATACTGAAAAACAATACCAACTCTTTTTCTGAGCATCCTAGATGCCTCTTTATAATCCTTGCATGGAGTCCCGTCTATAAGAACATTTCCCTCAGCCGGCAAAATAAGTCCTGCAAGAATTTGAGCAATAGTTGTCTTACCGCTGCCGGTATGACCTGCTATTCCTATAAATTCCCCATCACTTATTGACAAACTTATATCAGTAACGGCAGGATTTGTTTCAGGTCCGTTAGATTTATATAAATATGATATGTTTTTGAGTTCAATCATTTTTAATTCCTTCTGCCATTTTTAGAATTTCTTCGGCACATTCCTCGGGTGTAAGGGCGTTCCCCTTAATATTTAAGCCACACTCTTTAAGCTTATGGCTAAGAGCCGTTGACTGAGGAACTCCAAGCCCCAGTTCGCTTAGCTTTGCCTCGTCCTCAAACACTTTATCGGGGGTTGAATCCATCACAACAGTGCCTTTGTTCATAATTACAACACGGTCTGCCTTAACCGCTTCGTCCATATAGTGGGTAATCAAAACTATAGTAATATTTTTCTCTCTATTCAGCTTTACTATTGTATTGAGAACTTCCCTTCTTCCGACAGGGTCAAGCATTGCGGTGGGCTCATCAAGCACAATACACTTTGGCTGCATTGCAAGAATTCCCGCAATAGCAACACGTTGTTTTTGTCCGCCCGAAAGAAGATGCGGTGCATGGTTTTTAAATTCATACATATCTACCGCTTTAAGTGCATTTTCAACACGCTCACACATTTCATCGTGCTCCACGCCTATGTTTTCAAGTCCGAAAGCAACATCTTCTTCAACTATGGTTGCAACAATCTGGTTATCGGGATTTTGAAAAACCATACCTGCATTTTTTCTCAGTTCAAAGATGCTTTTTTTCTCCTGTGTATCTATTCCGCACACATACACACTTCCCCCTAATGGAAGAAGTATGGCATTGAGGTGCTTTGCAAAAGTGCTTTTTCCGCTGCCATTATGCCCTATAATCGCAGTAAAGCTACCCTCTTCAATATTAAGATTGATATTATCAAGTATAAGATGTGAGCTTGTCTCATCATATTTAAAGGACAAGTCCTTAGCTTCAATTATGTTCATCAAATTTCCCTTTTATCTTTCCCATCTACCTGTTGCACCACAAGGAAGCACAGTAGACGAAGCCGTAATGTTAAGACCAATTTCGCTTGCCTCTACGTTTCCCTCAGGCAAGCAAAGCTTCATAAGATTAGTAAGCACTGTCGGCGATAGACCTGTAGTGTACGAATTTATAATGAAAAACAGTGGCTTATCACTTAAAAGCTTTGATGTTTTGCGAACAAACTCGCAAATTGACTCCTCTATTTTCCAAACCTCACCGCCCGGACCTCGTCCGTAAGATGGCGGGTCCATAAGTATTGCATCGTACTTATTTCCGCGGCGGATTTCACGTTCAACAAACTTCATGCAGTCGTCAACAAGATATCTTATCGGTGCATTTTCAAGCCCACTTGAGCGCGCATTTTCCTTTGCCCACTGCACCATTCCCTTAGATGCATCAACGTGTGTAACCGCTGCCCCCGCCTTGGCGCACGCAACTGTTGCTCCGCCCGTATAAGCAAAAAGATTGAGTACCTTTATGCTTCTTCCAGCGTTTTTTATCTTGGCAGACATATAATCCCAGTTAACAGCTTGCTCAGGGAAAAGACCTGTGTGCTTAAAGCCCATCGGCATAATATTAAATGTCAGGTCTTTGTATTTCACCTGCCACTTTTCAGGAATTGTATTTTTATATTCCCATTTTCCTCCGCCACTGTTTGAACGGTGATATCTTGCATCAGCACTGTGCCATTTCTCAGGTGCCGACCTTACATCCCATAAAACCTGAGGGTCAGGTCTGCAAAGGATAACCTTACCCCATCTTTCAAGCTTTTCACCATTTGAAGTGTCAATGCATTCGTAATCTTTCCAGTCTTTTGCTATCCACATAATTATTCCTCGTAATCAGATAAATCGTATTTATCAGAGAATATAAAACCAACAAGGTCCGGTCCGCCGTGGCAACCGATAACTGCCCCAACTGCGCATTTTTTCAGGTTAATATTCTCAAAATTCTTCTCAAATTCCTCTTTTAATTCTTCACGTTTTTCAGGCTGGGCAGTATCCACAAGTATGATAGTTTTGCCTTCTAAATCGAAGCCATCATCGAGTGCGTTATTTATAAGCTTTTTCAAAACACGCTTACTTCCGCGGATTTTATCCTTCTGAACAACCATGCCTCCTGATATGGTAAGAACAGGCTTGATGTCAAGCATATTCGCAATAACAAGTGTTGCCGCGTTTATTCTGCCCCCCTTTTTAAGATGCTCAAGGTCTCCTACAAGGAAGTAGGGACGCATAGATGCGATAAAATCCTTTAAAAATTCTGCAGTTTCTTTTTTGGTTTTTCCTTCCTTCTGCATTTTTGCCGCTTTAACAACGCCTGCACCAATCATGGCAGAAAAGGCTTGTGAATCCACAACTGTGATATCTCCGCCACGCTCATCCATAACCTCGCTTGCCGACATAACTGCGTTGTTGTACATTCCACTGGCATTTGAAGAAATGGTAACTACAAGCAAATCATCGCAGCCTTTATCATATTCCTCGTTAAACACATCCAAAAATTGTACCGGCGTAACCTGAGTTGTTTTAGGAATAGTTTCGTTGGCGCTAAGCCTCTCGTAAAATTCGGGAAGCTGCATATCAATACCCTCGCGGTAATATGTTTCTCCATCGAATGTAAATGAAATCGGAATTACCCTTATTCCAAGCTTTTCAGCCGTTTCTTTTTTAATATCACAGCTGCTGTCAACAATAATCTTAAAATTTGCCATAATAATTACATCTCCTTTTTCTCTGCATTGTCTATTGTTACCCTTGAACGAACCATATCCTGCTGAGCTTTAAGAAGAGAATTATAAACTCCATCTTTTTCCTCAAGCATTTTATGAGTTCCCTCTTCGATAATTCTGCCCTCATCAAGAACCAGAAGTCTGTCAGCATTTTTCAGCGTTGAAAGTCTGTGTGCAATAGCAAACACAGTTTTTCCATCGGTAACATTTTTCAGTGCCTTTTGAATTTCCATCTCCGTTTCGGTATCCACCGACGCAGTCGCTTCATCAAGAATTATAACCTTGGGATTTGCGGCAATTGCTCTTGCAATTGAAATTCGCTGACGTTCCCCGCCCGAAAGGCGGTGTCCCTTTTCTCCTACATAGGTATTGTACCCATCAGGCAGATTAACTATAAAATTGTGTGCGCATGCTTTCTTTGCGGCAAGTATACACTCCTCCTCACTTGCATTTGGAGCGGCATACCGTATGTTATCCAAAATACTTCCACTGAAAAGATAATTCTCCTGAAGTACTACACCCAAGGCACCTTTATAGCTTGTGTCATCATATTTATCGAGCGATGTGCCATCAAGCGAAATTTCGCCACCATCCACACCATAAAGCTTCATTATAAGGTTTATCACTGTGCTCTTACCTGCACCGCTGTGCCCGACAAGCCCTATCATTTCGCCACTTTCAATGTGATTGTTTATATTACGCAAAACTTTTTTGTAGCTCTTATACCCGAAGGAAACATTTCTAAAGTCATATTCGCCCTTAACATTTTCCGCCACGACAGTTTCTTTTTGCGGAGCTTCTAAGATATCGAGGACCTCAAAAACTCGCTGCGAGCTTGCAACTGCCATTGTAAGATGCCTTGGCACCATACTAAACCACTCAAGCTTGCCGTAAAGATAGCTTCCGTAAGCAGAAAATTGTATCAGTTCACCAAGTGAAAGCTCTCCTCCGAGAACCTTGCTTCCTCCGTATAAAAGTACAAAGTAGCTGCCGAAGCTCATTATAAACTTTATAATCGGGAAAATGGTGTAAACATATTTTTCGTTACGGCATGTAAGATCTCGTACATTTTCTGCCGTTTGCTTAAATCTTTGAGTTTCGTCATTTTCACGGCCAAAAACTTTAACCACATTTATTCCATTTAAAACATCTGTGAGTCTGCTTGTGAGTCTGTCCATAACACGCCATTGTTTGCGGTAACGTCTCTGAATGCTATATCTAATCTTATAAATCAAATATACAGACGGCGGAATGGGAATAAAAATCAAAAGCGACATAACAGCATCCATTGAAAAGGTTATGATTGCAATAGCAACAAGCATTATTGCCTCGCCTACTGCCATAATTGCAATATCCTGAATAAAGCTTTGAATTCGTTGCGTATCACTGTTAATTCTCTGCATCAGGTCGCCTGCTTTTTTCTCCTCAATGTAGCTAAGGGGCAATCTCTGAAGCTTTG
Source organism: Clostridia bacterium (assembly GCA_045580605.1). Taxonomy (GTDB): domain Bacteria; phylum Bacillota; class Clostridia; order UMGS1883; family UMGS1883; genus UMGS1883. The sequence goes on from JAZNOC010000029.1 coordinate 14,670, forward strand.
CATAAATATCTGCGCGCAGATTTCTTACGAGCATATTACTTGCCTTTGATGATGCAATATCTCTCAAAACGTTTATTATATATGTTCCAATTCCAAGCAAAAGCATAAGCCCTGTAAGATATAAAAGATTTTGAAGTGTAGCATTTTCAGCCGTAAACACATCATTTACAAGGTTTTTCTTGAGGTGCGGCGTGAGAATATTTATCACGCTGTTAAAGAGAAATACAATTACCAAAAACAAGTATAGGGGTTTGCACGAATCTGACAGCTTCCAGAGTCTTTTTACTACGCCCATCTTGTCGGTACAGTGCCTGCAGATTTTTGTTCCCCGTATAAAAGCACCGCCGCATTTCGGACAGACCTTTTCGTCATCAGTATCAAGTTCAAAGCTTTCTTCAAAAGCACCTGCGATAAGGTCGTTTATTGCCTCACTAACGGCATTAAAACGCTCAATATAACGCATCGAAAATCTTACAAGGATCTGTCTGCCACTATCTGTAAATGCCTCAAGCACTCCGCATCCAATGTACTCCCCACAGCAAACACGCTTTATATTTTCGTTTTTTAAAACCGAGCATAACTTCCCATTTTCAAAAATCCCAATGCTTTTATCGGTTACAACAAATACACCATCAATAAACTGATTGGAAGACAAGTCATACTCACATTTAAGGAGTATTTTTTCATTCTCAAAAACGCAGTGCATCTGCTCGTCATATTCAGTTGTAAATACACTGCTTTGCATTCTTATTCTCCCCTCTGCTTAAATCCAGATTTCAAGTGTCTGCATTGCT